>JANNXZ010000390.1:0-3341 GCA_031409835.1 Nitrospirota bacterium | reverse complement strand
AAGGGTGCAGGCACGCAGCGTGACCATAGAGATTGCGTCGGAGCTCCGGCTCGCCAGACAACTGGCGATGGCCAGGCGAGAGCGCCTTCGGGTCATATTCGACCGAGAGGGCCGTACGATCACGCTTCGACGTGCAGATGCTGAGGGCATTCTGCACGTCTATCAGTACGCGGACAAGGGAGTCATCGTAGAGGAGCCAACCGCCGGCCCTGAGCTGTTATTTCATCCCAGCGGTCGCTCGGTGACCCCGACAACCATTCGTGTACGAGACAGTCAGGGTGGGGAAACCACATTCACTGTGAGCATCACCGGAAGAGTGTCTGTCTCATGAAGCGGGATCGATTATTTCATGCAGAGGGCGGAGCCAGCTTTACCGAAGTGCTGGTGGCGATGACGCTGACAATGATCGGGCTGGTTGGTGCGATGGGGGCGTTTCAGGCGGCAGAACGGAGTCTTCGAACGGGGACATTGGCGACGCGTGCCCTGGCGATGGCGGAATCACGGATTGAAGCCAAGCGATCTGTGAGATGGGATCGTCTCTTGCTGGACGATCTGAATTACGATGGTGTTCCGGACCTTGTCATGCATGACGATGGCGCAGGTGGCGATGTGCTGGCAGGTGATGGGGTGTACTCAGGTAGTTGGGCCCAGGATAGTGTCCAATTGGTTTGGACGGTGACGCCGAGCCGTTCCGGTTCACTGTCGGCATCAGGGCATGTCCTCATTGAGGCACGCGCAGTCTATGCAGCCAGCGAGGGCCAGCGTGAAGTACGCATCGGCACCCTGAGGGCCAATCCAGTATTCGTTGGGAGCCGGTAACGTACCGCTGGGAGTAACAGGATGAAGTCAGGACGGCAGGCAAGAGGCATGCACCGTAGAATACGAACGGAGGCAGGAACCAGCCTGATCGAGCTAATGTTTGCCATGGCGGCTGGGCTGGTCGTCTTGGGCGCCACGCTTCAGGCCCTGTCCTATTTCCAACAACAGTTTATGAGACAACAACGTGAGGTCGCACAACAGCAAGATCTTCGCCTTGGGTTAGAAGTTCTTGAGCAGGAATTGCGGCTCGCGGGGTCCGGTTCTCTCACCACGGTGGCTTTGGATTCAGTGGGGTTTTCGGCGAATCTGCACGGCCTCTCGACGACGGTCACGGCAGCGGCGACGATTGGCCAAACGGCTCTGTCGGTCGAAGATGGGCAAGGATGGGAGGATCGGAAAACCATTGTGGCCTGTTGGGCTGAGCGCTGCGAGACGCTGGCGCTGGCTCGTGATGGACAACGGCATCTGCTTACAGTGACACAGCCGCTGACGGGGGCGATTCCATCCGGAGCCGCAGTCTCCATCCTGAATCATGTCCGTTACTACAGCCGTCGCGATGACCAGGGTGTTCTGAGGCTGCTGCGACAGGTCGATGGCGGCGCAAGTGTCCTGGTCAGAGATATCCAGGAGGTTCGGTTCTCCTACTGGGATGAAATGGGGCAGGCCGTGACACAGCCGGCGTTCGTCAAGCGGGTCGTCGTTGAAGTGATGCTGTCCCATCAAGGGATTCGCACGGTTCGAGAGATTAGCCTTCGGACATAACGGCGGCGCCATCAAAAAACATGGGAGTGAGGAGTATGAAGATGGGAGAACGGTGCACATTAGAATTCATGAATCCGTGCGACAAGGGTCACGTGCTTCTCACGTCGCTCATGCTGATATTTCTGCTTGGGGTCGCCGGCATGACATCTCTGTATCTGGCGGGTCAGGATGGACCGGGCATCAGCGCCATGAAAGAGGACAATGCTGCGCAACAGTTGGCCGACGGTGCGGCGGATGTCGTGATGAGTTGGTTTCACGATCCGACTGTCACCCCGGCATCCATTACTGGATTGCTCATGAAGCGTCAGGGAGATTTCACGAGCGGGCCGTCGTTTTTCGACGCAGCCGGGCGTTCGCAGTTTGTCGGGACTGCTGACCGCCCCGATATCCTCCTTGATGCGGCGAACCAGGCGGACAATCAGACGCTCAACGATTCCCCCAGCGGCTTCTCCCGTGCTCTGGGAGGACTTGGCCGGATTCTTAAGCTGAAAGTGTATGGTCCTCTGCAGCCAGGCTTGCTGAGCACGGTTGAGGTCACAGCCACGACGGTCGATCCCCGGCCGGTCACACGAACAGTTCAGCTTCAACTTGGGGCTCTGTCGATTCCTGCGGTTCGTGCGGCGGTGCAAGTTGGACAGACTCTCGGCGCCATGCAGCCGGGAGGTGAATCTCCCGTCATGGTCCATTGGGGCGATCAACGGGTATTGGGCGATCTTGCGGTGCAGCGAGTCGAGGACTTGGTCCTCAAGAATACTGCTGCCGCAGTCACCGGTCAGTCGTATGACCAGATGGTGTCTGCGCAGGACCGCTGGACGGAGTATTGGATTGGAGGAACCGTCTCGGTCATCGCTCCTCCAGCAGGGCAAGGAGCCAACCCCTCGCTTCCTGAAAATGTTCACCAGCAGCAATATCCGACGCCTGGGGTGAGGCTCGATCGGTGGGATTACGACTCGCTCAAGAAGATCGCACTGCGCTGGGGAACCTATTATCGACTCGATCGTATGGGGCAGCTTCATCCACAAGGGGCCTCGGATTCGGATCAGGGAATCGCGCCTACAGATGCGCTGGAATCTCAGGTCATCGGAGACCATCGTGGATTGGTCTTCATCGACACAGTCGATGGGCAAGCGCCGCGCGCCGATAATATAGGAACACTGGTTCTGGATACGGACTATTTTGAAGGGCTTCTGGTCGTGCAAGGTCATGTGGTATGCAGGCCTCGCGCAGCAGGGAAATCTGTCCCAGCCCTCAGTCCATCTTTGTCGGGGACAATGTCGCTAGGGGCAAGGGTACCGGTGCAACTGTCCGGCATCCACGTCAACGGTCTGCTATATGCGGCTGGTGCGATTAGTGTTGAACGATCCGCTCGTCTGTATGGGGCGATGATGGCAGGACAAAGCGTGACGTCGATCGGAACCGGCACCGCTATTGAGGTTTGGTACAACGCCGATTTGGCGCAGGGACTGTTTCGAGGGGTTCCGGTTGTGTATCGAGCGCCGGGAACCTGGCTGGCGAAGTACTAGCAATATATGGAAGGTTAAGGCTCAGGCTGAGATGAAGGCGGTCGATCTTCGCTCGACATTGACCTCAGCCTAATTCAGTCGCTGCGGGCCATCGAAGTTCTTACGTGCTGGCGGACTTTTGCAGCATTCTGCAAGCGAGGAGCGAGAGCAAAAGGCATGGTGCATGACGGTTGAGACGGATCTGGTGGCTGGTGGGACTGGTGGAAAGAAGGGCGGCCGCGCGTCGAAGTTCTCTCG
>JANNXZ010000389.1:0-1865 GCA_031409835.1 Nitrospirota bacterium | reverse complement strand
CAACTTGACGATCTCTCCGCACTCTGGAGTTTCTACAAACAGACCTACATCCAGAATGGCCGGGTCGTCAGCCTGGACGAACACGGCATCACGACGTCGGAGGGACAAGGCTACGCCATGCTCCGCGCCGTGTGGTCGAACGACCGCACGACGTTCAATTCCGTCTGGGCTTGGACAAAACAGCATCTCCAAGTTCGCGACGACAACCTGTTCGCGTGGAAGTGGAAAGGGACCGTACTCGATAAGAACTCGGCGACGGACGCCGATACCGACATCGCGCTTGCCCTAATCCTGGCCGCTCGACGATTCGACCATCCAGCGTTCGAGCAGGAATCACTGGCCATCATCGATTCGATCTGGAACCAGGAGATGGTTCACATTGGCTCGCGCGCCTATGTGACCGCCGGCAATTGGGCGCGCTACGAGGACTATCCGACGATCCACGTCGCCTACCTGGCCCCCTATGCCTATGAGATCTTCGCCTCTGTCGATTCTCACCATCCATGGGCCCATGCGATCGAAACGAGCTATGCCATTCTGCATTGGCTCTATGATGAAGAGGCCCTGCCTGTCCCTCCGGAACTCATCTATCTGGACCCACGCGCCAGCAGATTAGCCATACAGCACCCCGTGACCGGAGCCTCCTCTTCCTTCAGCTATGACGCATTCCCGATTTTCTGGCGAGTGGCGCTCGATACCGCCTGGTTCGGACGATCCGAAGGCCCTCTGCGGCACAAGATGCTGGGATTCTTCCAGCGCGAATGGGCGGCCCATGGCATCTTCTTCGATCGCTACTCCCTCAAAGGCTTGCCCCTGTCGTCGAGTGAGGGTCTTCCGCTTTATGCCACCGTCCATGCCCTGGCCTTCCAGGAACAGCTTGACCTCGCCCGCCTGCTGAGCGAAAAGAAACTCGCCCCGCTCGAAGCCGTTGCCGTCGAAGGGAAACGAGTCCCCTACTATTTCCAAAACTGGCTGTGGTTCGGACAAGCCTTGACCCTCTCGCAAGCCCGCCACTACGAAGAGTTCTTGGGATTTTTGCGACCGTTCGACGTAGTTGGGTTTTCCGAGCACTTCCCCTGGGTGCTCTTCGCCATCACCGTCCTGCTCTACCTGATCGCCCGGTGGCATCCGGTTCTGAAGTTCGCCTTTCTGCTCTGTGGGTTCAGCCTTTGTCTCCGCTACCTCCATTGGCGGCTCTTCCATACACTGAACGTCCTGGAAACCGGCGGTCTCTTTATCAGTGTGTCCCTGTGGGCGGCTGAACTCTATGCCTTCTCCACCGTCGTGCTGCTGTTCATCCAAGTGGGTGTAGGCTGGAGACGCCAGCCTGTCGTTCCTCCTGAGCCGACGATAGGCTTCGCTCCCTCGGTCGACGTCTTCATTCCGATCTTTTCAGAATCCTGCGAGATTCTCGAAAAGACCCTGATCGGCGCCTCCGCGATGGAACACACCCGCAAACGGATTTACGTGTTGGACGACAGTCATCGGGAAGAGGTCTGCCGGCTGGCTGAACGGTTCGGAGCGACGTACATCAAAGGCCCCCGTCGACATGCCAAAGCCGGCAACCTGAACCACGCCTTAACGCAAACCGATGGCGAGCTGGTCGTGGTGTTCGACACAGACCATATTCCGGTGACGACATTTCTGGCAGAGACCGTTCCATTGTTCGCAGATCCCACAATGGGCTTTGTCCAAACTCCTCACCACTTCTACAACCAGGATATTTTCCAACGGGCTCTCAGCGCCGGCCCCCGCATTCCAAACGAACAAGATCTGTTCAACCACGCGATCCAAGGTGGACGCCAAGGCTGGCACGGGGCGTTCTTCGTCGGCAGCGGGGCCGTCTTCAGGCGGTCGGCAATCGT
>JANNXZ010000388.1:0-2635 GCA_031409835.1 Nitrospirota bacterium | reverse complement strand
TATCAACCTGCTTAGGGCCGATCGGTGGAGAGTCGTTTCGCGAGGCGATGGGCCAGTCGGACCATGCCGGCCGAGCGATCGGCTGGATCGAGCAGCACGTTCATAACATACAGACGGCTGGAGTCGGCCAAGGCGGCTGTGAGTCCTCGCTCGAATTCCCCTTGGGTTTCGATCCGGGTGCCAACTCCGCCGCCGATCATGTCGCAAATCCGCTCATAGCGCCATTCGTGGACGTCGTTGAAGGGGCCTTCGAGAATTTCCCGTTCAGTGGAGTAGCCTCGGTTGTTCAGCACGATGACAATCGGTGTTTGACCATATCGCACGGCGGTCGAGAGTTCCGTTCCCGTCATTTGAAACGCCCCATCGCCCACCAGCACGATCGGTCGAAGCGAGGGATTGGCAAACGAGGCGCCTACGGCTGCCGGAACGGCAAATCCCATCGAGGTGTAATAGGCTGGAGAAATGAACTCGAATCGCCCGTGGACATGGAGATCGGCTGCTGCAAAGAGCGATTCTCCGACATCGGCGATGACAAGGGTGTGTTCATCCAACAGACTATCGAGGTGGCGGAAGAGCCCATTCAAGGTCACGGGGGCATCCGGCGCAATCGTCCCTTGTGCCATGGGGAGCGGCGCTGGCAGTGGGCGGGAAGGAAACGATGGGAGCCGATTGCTCACCAGTGCCTTCACGAAGTCTTGAAACCTGATTGCATCGTAGCGGTGGTGTTTGATGGCTACCCGATCGGCTGTCGCGTGAACCGTGCGGCCTTCCGTCAGCAAGGGCGAATCGGCATTGAGATCTTCGACATCGGATAAGATCGATCCCAGGATCAGCAGGCAGTCGGAGGCGTTGATGAACTGTTGAACCTCGTCACGTGCGATGAGACCCCCGTATACTCCGACGTAGAGGGGGTGGTCTTCACGGATGACGGATTTGCCCAGAAGGGTCGAAGCGATGGGGACGTTGAGCCGTTCGACCAGGCGAGTTAGATCGTCTTGCAGACCGAATCGAGCGATCTCTGCACCGGCTAAGATCGCAGGCCGGCTAGCCGAGGCCAACATGGCACGGACTTCAGCGATGGCTTCGTCCAGCGCGGCGGTATCGCTGGGTTCATCGTCGAGGGATAGGGGTCCTAACGGGTGTGGCAGCGGTGTATGCACGAGATCGCGGGGGATTTCGATATAGATCGGCCGGCGATAGCGCAACAGTGCCGCAAAGGCTCGATCCATTTCTCGTTCGGCAGTTGAAGGATCATCCAGGGAGATGGCTGCCACAGTGATCTTCTCGAACACCTCGCGTTGTGTGGAGAAATCACGCACCATGTGGTGCATATAGGGTGTGCGAACACGCTCCGAGAGTCCCGGCGATCCGGTGAGCAACACCACCGGCGATCGTTCGGCATAGGCGCAGGCGATGGCGTTCACGGTATTGAGTCCGCCGACGCAGTAGGTCACACAGACCGCGCCGATGCCGTTGATGCGCGCGTAGGCATCGGCTGCGAATCCTGCGCAATCCTCGCGCGTGGTGCCGACATGTTGAATCGGTGAGGCCTCGATCAATTGGTAGAGGCTGAGGACATAGTCGCCGGGGATGCCAAAGATATGACGGACCCCCAGCTGGTGGAGCCGATCGATCACGGCGGAACCGATGGTCGGTATGGGTTTCATCGTGGAGCTTCCTGGTTTATGGAGCGAAAAAGATGGGGTGTTTCATGCCCAGGAGCCTGTCCGACATTGACCGTTCTACTGCGGCGAACGATCCGTGACCATCTGCGTCGTTCTCGACCCGAAAAAATCCTCAACTTATTCCAGCGAATACGCCTCCGGTTTTTCCGGGCCTGAGGCCTCGCATCTGGCCGCGCCTCTTTCGCCTCGTCCCGAAGGCAATGCCGGACAGGCTCCTAGGTGCAGCAAACCACAGCGCGGGTCAGCCGTCAAGCAAGCAGGTGCGCTCGGGAGGGCTTGACGTTCGGTTCGCGGCAATGGATAAGTACGCCATGGATATTTATGAGGATAGTCCCCGAGGACGAGTTCGACTCTCTCGTACATCCGCGGTCGAGGCATTAGGGCATCTCTGGATCTATGCCGGTTACGTCGATGAGGTCATCGGCGAGCTGGTCTCAGGCGATGTGGTCGATGTCATGGCATCGAATGGACGATTCTATGCCAGAGGTCTCTACAATCCTGCATCCAAGATTCGCGTGCGAATTCTGACCTTTGACGACGAGCCCATTACAGAACAGTTTTGGAGAGACCGATTCGCGCAGGCCGTCAGGCTGCGTCGGCACATTGTCACCGGCACGAATGCGTATCGCCTCATCTATGGAGAAGCAGATCGATTGCCGGGCCTGATTGTGGATCGTTATGACGATGTCTTGGTCATGCAGACCCTATCCTCCGGGATGGACCGCCGGAAAGATCTGCTGGCCGATCTCCTGTGTCAGGAGTCCGGAGCCACGCGAGTGTATCTGCGCAACGATGCAAAAAGTCGCACATTGGAGGGGCTGCCGGTGGAGAGAGGATTTCTCCGTGGGGGTGGCGCGACGATGGTCGAGATCCAGGAGGGGCCGGCTCGATTTCTTGTCGATATCGAACGAGGGCAAAAAACTGGTTGGTTTTGCGATCAACGCGAGAAT
>JANNXZ010000387.1:0-7254 GCA_031409835.1 Nitrospirota bacterium | reverse complement strand
CAAGGGCGATATCATCATTAGACAGTCAGGTATGTACCTGATCATCGCAGGTCCGCAGGTCGGTAAGGTGAGAGGGGCCACTCCCCGATGGATCGATCTTTGGCTACGGGTGAATAATATCGATGTGCCGAATTCGAACATACGGGCTGTACTCATCGATCCCGAGGAAAAGACTGTTGCTATCATGAACTCTGTGTTGCCTCTCAATCGAGGCGATACACTGAATATTGTGATGGCAGCTCAGACAATCGAGGAAGGCATGGGACTCGAGGCGATCGCACCAGATGGTGAACCGACAATCCCGAGTATTATTATCACGGTAGTACAATTAGATTGAAGTCAACGTGGTGGCCATGATGGCTTCATGCTCAGTAAAGACGTAGGGCAGGCACTTGATATTCTGCCCCGCTTCAAGATCACAGTCTGTGATCTTGAACGGATCAACATCTCGGCTTTGATCCCTCCACGCTCGCTCGTTTCTCACTTCAAAGGGTGGCCTGGGTTGGCCCTTAACTGCTCCCGTCGAGCGAGGCCCTTCTGATGGCGCGCGCTCCGGGAACACAGATATCAATGCTCCCTCCAAGCTTGCTCGTTGCTACTCAAAGGTAGTACGGCCTGGTCGATCCTCTATTGCGCGCGTCGAACGAGCACATTCTTATCGTGCGCGTTCCGCGAGCAGGAGGACGACCAAGCCGTGCTACCACACCCCTATTTCCACCCTTCCCCGCTCGTCCCTCCTCCAAACCCTCCGAAGTTCCCTCCGAAGCCCCCCTGCCCTGTTCCCCAATACTCGCCTTTTTGAATCCGTTTGTAGGGATGCCGAAGGTCAGGACGGGTGATCCACCAAAAGAATGCGAGCGCCACGATGCTGCTAAAGAGGGTGAGCCCAAAAACAAAAGCCTTGGAATAGGTCTTCGCAATGACCCCAACACGCACCTCCTGCGCGGGAGAGGCTAGTGCCACCACCGTAAGATAGAGACCTTCGCCGAAATGCCCCAACTCAATCGACGGCTGCAGACTGTCGCGCCCGACTTGATTCACGACTGTGGAGGTGATCACCGGCAACATCTGCCGGCCCAGTGTAATCGCGGCTTGTCGTTCCTGTACCGCGACCAACACCATCACGCCATGTTCTTGTTGCGTCGATCCGATGCCCCACTTTTCATAGAGCGCCGTCGCATATTCCTTGGCTGACCCGAATGGCTTGATGGTCGGAACAGTCACCACGACCATTTCTACGCCGGTCTTCCGCTCAAGATCCTGGCAGACGGAGCGGATGCGCTCTTTCCAATCCCCATCGATCGCCTGCGCATGGTCGCTCACATAGCCTTGAGGCCCCGGCAACTGGATCTTGGGCCGTTCGTAAGGAGCGGCCTGAGCTATCCCCTGGAAGAGGACAAAACAGAAAGCCAACGCTATTCCGACGGTCTTCGTCATCGCTACCCCGACTGCGGCAGTTGTTCGACTGCGCGAGTAAGTCGCGTCGCGGCTTGCAGATACCGGTCAAAGAGACGAGGCACTTCGTGTGAACCGTGAGAAATCTGTCCGCGTTTGAGCAACCAGGCGTCCAACAAACCTTGCAGGTCCAATTTTAGCTGCTCGGCGACGTCCGAGATCGCCGCATCGGAATGAGAGAGGGGCGGACGTCCGAGAAGACGTTGCACCCCGCGCAGCAGTGGAAGCATCGAGGTGATTGAGAGCAGCAACAGAATCGTCGTGGCTTCGGCGCCTCCGCCCCCTTCGACATAGCGCTGGCGCAGACGCAACAGATGGCTCGCGAAACCCTGGACCACGGCATCTCTCAGCCGATCGGTCTTCACATGAAAGCCTATGAAGGGGTCGCGCCCACCCAAAACGCGGTGCTGTTCCTGGATCTCCAGAAACTCAAGTGGGAAGACCGCTGCCGACATGTGCAGCTCCTCTTCCGTCAGAAAGAGGGGGACCATAATCTGCTCCTTGCTCCATCGGCGGTGCAACGCACTGTACTGTTTGAGCACGGCGCTGTCGTACGAGGACACCAAGAGCAGGATGTTCAGATTGGAACGACCTGGAATAAATTCTCCACGGACGGCGCTGCCGTAAAGCAGCAGGCCTTCCATCTGCTCCCCGAAGGTGCCTGTGACCTCTTTCACGTAGGTCTGCAGCAGCTTCTGTGTGTCGTCCGGCAATCCCTCGATCAGACGTTCAGCCATGCCCATGTTTCTCATGCGGACATCGAATGTGGAGATCTCTCATGCCTACGAATATCGGGGAGAAGCCCCGCGGCAATTACGCGATCGATCAGATTGAATGGCGGCATCGTCCGTAACCCCGCCGTGGTGGACAAGACCTGATACCGCAGCCGTGCGTTCCGATCCAGGGTCTGAAATACGCGATCGCGCAGGAAGGCCACCATTGGATTCTCCGTATTCCAATAAAACACTTGTTGATCGGCCAATTGCTGCAACATGGTGACTTGCGGCCGCCTGATTCGTTCAAATTCTTTCAGTCTGGCGGAAGAATAATCTTGATCGGCAAGACAACCAGGCAAGAGATCGGACAGCGCCATGGCATCGACCATCGCCTGCATGCGCCCCTGCGAGGCATGGGGATTCATCGCATGGGCGGCATCGCCGATCAGCACAGCTCCATCCGCCACCCAGGTCGGTGTTCGCACCCGCCCGGTCGGCATATAGGCTGTCTGGCTCCAATCGCTCAGATGCCGAAACAACCCGGCAAACTGCGGCGCGATCTGGCTCCACGTCTGCTGGAGCGCAACCATACCCCGCTGCTTCACCGCCTCCATCGAATCCTTGGGGATCATGTAGAAGAGATAGACCTTGTTCCCTGTCGCCGGAAAGATTCCCAAAATAGTCTTGTGCCCCACGTAGTAGAACGATTCCGATACCGGCTCCTCCGATTCGAGAATCGCGATCAGATACCCGTCAGGATAGAGGTACAGGTCGGCGGGAATCTTCAGGGCCTCACGCACTTTCGAAAAGGCGCCATCGGCGCCGACGACAATCTTCGCACGGATGGTGTGTGGACCATCTGGCCCCTGCGAGGACAATCCCACCGCCTGGTTTCCCTCACGCAAGAGCCCTGTAAAGGACGTCCCATAGCGGAGCGTCACGCTTTTCTGTTGCTGTACTGCCGCGACAATGGCGTGGTGCGCGACATTCGGCAAGGTCACGATGGCGCGATTGTAGGGTGGCGGCAGATCGCCATAGTCGATGCTACAGAGGCGCATCCCTCCAGCCCGGCAAAAATGAAAATGCCGCACGGACCTCGTGGCATCGACCGGCAACGATGGCAACACGCCCAAGCGATCGAGCACGCGCTGACCGTTCGGTTGGAGAATTTCTCCCCGCAAGCCCTTAGGCGGACCGGCGGCCTGATCCAACACGATGGTGCTGATCCCCTGCTTCGCCAGTGCCAACGCCAAAACGGCTCCGCCTCCCCCGGCCCCCACCACCACGACATCGGTCTGTTCAGTCATCACGCCTCAGCCTTCTTACTACTTCCATTCCCGATACCGATCGTGATCGTTCCACATTGCCAGAAACTTCTCCCGGGCCTTGGCCGTGATCGCATGATCGGTAATGACGTCGAGCCGCTCATCGTTATAGCGATTGCCGCTCGTCGTGTGGTTCATCGATCCGGAGGCGTTCACTTCATCGTCGATCACCACCTGTTTCAGGTGCATCAGCCCATCGTGCGCGTTCACGAGAATAGGAATGCCGGCCAACTGCAGCGTATGCAGCGCGGTACGCTGCTTGACGTCTTCAATGCGCTTCAGATCGGTGATCAGGCGCACATCGACTCCCCGTTTCTTCGCCGCAACCATCGCCTCCACCGCACGGGGAGAGGTCAACCCATAGACTGCCACATAGAGGTACCGTGTCGCCTGCCGATAGAGCGTCGTCAGGCGATCGAGTGGCGCGTCGTCTGGCCCATAGTAGACCTCAACCGTTGCGCTCCATCCAGCCCCGACTGGAACCACAAGCATCAGCACGACGAGACAGAGCGACCGCATAATGGAGTGGGAGAGGACTGCGCTCATTGCTATTCGAGTTCAAACAGCATCTTGAAATGATCGTCCGTGGCCTCCCAGGCCTGGGGCGCCGCAGTGGCGAGCCACTGTTGCAGAAACTGCTTTTGGCCTGGCGTGAGCAATTGTTTGATCTGGTGAGAGCGGCCTTGGAGGGGCTGAAGAAACCCGACCCGCTTCTGGAAATCCAATGTCGCTGTGCGGACATACATGTTCGTGAAGGCTGTCGGGGTCTCGTCCTCCCCATCGCCTTGAATCCAAACCGATAAAAACTTCTCTAACTGGAGTCCGGTGCTGTCCAAGGCGGGATCGGTATCGTGAAACAGCTCATTTTCCGATTCTTTGAGCGGAGTGGCCTCAGCGGACCTAAACATGAAATTGCGCTTCCACATGTCATGACTCATCCAAAAGATGGCATAGTGGCGGCGGACCGCGGACAAAGTCAAGCCGCGAGGCGGTTGGTTTCGTTACCTTGACATTGGCGAAGTCGCTTTGATAACGTGTTGAAATTGTTTAATCTCTAGGCCATCTTAGGAGTCTTCATGCAGGTCAAAATCAATGGCAAGGCAGAAGAGGTTTCAGGGGGAACGGTCCTCGATCTTCTCCAGGCTAAAAAGATTGAACCGCAAATGGTTGCCGTTGAGGTCAACGACACCATGTTGGACAGAAATCACCTCGCCACCACCAGCCTAAACGACGGCGATCGGGTCGAGTTCTTGTTTTATATGGGAGGCGGCCGGTGACGATGATCCTACACAAAGACATTACTGAACTGATTGGACGGACTCCCCTTGTACGGCTAAATCGGTTATCCCCAATAGGCGGGGCGACGATCTATGGAAAAGTCGAATTCTTTAATCCCGGTGGAAGCGTCAAGGATCGAATCTGCCTCAATATGATCGACGAGGCAGAACGACTGGGCGCACTCAAGCCTGGCGGCACGATCGTCGAACCGACCCGCGGAAACACCGGGATCGGCTTGGCATTAGTCGCCGCGGTCCGTGGCTATAAACTGATTCTCGTGATGCCGGAGAGCATGAGCATGGAGCGGGCGAGCCTCTTGTCGTCCTATGGCGCGCAGCTTGTCTTGACGCCGGCCTGGGAAGGCATGAAGGGTGCGATCCGCGAATCGGAAAGCATCATCGCGCAGAATCCGTCGTACTTTATGCCGGATCAGTTTTCAAACCCGGCCAACCCGGCTATGCATAAAAAGACCACGGCGGTCGAAATTCTAGAAGCGCTCGAAGGAAAGATCGATGCGTTTGTGGCGGCTGTCGGCACGGGCGGCACCATTACCGGATGCGGGGAACTGTTTAAGGAACGCAATCCCAACGTGAAGGTGATTGCGGTTGAACCGGCCGGATCGCCGGTCTTATCAGGTGGAGAGCCAGGGCCCCATAAGATTCAAGGCATCGGCGCGGGGTTCATCCCGAAAGTATTGAATCGGGCCATTCTCGATCGTGTGATGACCGTGACCGACGACGAGGCCTATCAAACAGCCAAGCAGCTCTCGAAAAAGGAAGGCCTTTTGGTGGGTATTTCCGCCGGGGCCAACGTGTTCGCCGCGCAGAAAGTGGCACAGGAGCTTGGGCCAGGCAAGAACGTGGTGACCATCCTGTGCGATACCGGCGAGCGGTATATCAGTATCGAGAAGTACTTCAACATCTAGTGACAGGTGATGAGTGATGGGTGACGAGTCAACTATGACGAATGAATTCCGGAAGCATTCACGCATCACACATCACTGATCACGCATCACTCATCACGGGCCCATATGGAATTTACCGACGATCAAATATCCCGCTACAGCCGGCATATACTTTTACCTGAGGTCGGCGGCAAGGGGCAAAAGAAGATCGCGAAGGCCAAGGTTCTCCTGGTCGGCGCGGGAGGACTTGGCTCTCCGGCTGCCCTCTATCTGGCCGCAGCCGGTATCGGCACCATCGGCCTCATCGATAGCGATGTAGTGGACCTGACCAATCTTCACCGGCAAATACTTCACCATACGTCGGACGTGGGCCGTCCCAAAGTCCTCTCTGGCAAGGAAAAGATTCAGGCATTGAATCCCGATGTCCAGGTTTCAATGTACGAAGAGCGGCTGACAGCCGGCAATGCCCTGAAAATCGTCAGCGACTATGACATCGTCATCGACGGAGTCGATAACTTTACGGCCAAGTTCTTGATCAACGACGCCTGTTTCTTTGCCGGAAAACCGTTGGTCCACGGCGGCATCCTCCGCTTCGATGGGCGCGTGACGACCATTGTGCCGAAGCAGTCGGCCTGTTATCGTTGCATCTTCAAGACTCCGCCGCCTGCCGGGCTGGTTGCCTCCTGCCAGGAGGCGGGCGTAATCGGCGTATTAGCCGGCATCATTGGAACGATCCAAGCCACTGAGGCCTTGAAACTCATTCTGGGAATCGGGCATCCTCTCACGAACCGGTTCCTGGATTTCGATGCGCGCAAGACGCAGTTCAGGGAAATCAAAATAAAACGCAATCCTGACTGTGCGCTGTGCGGAGCGCACCCGACGATTACCGAACTGTTCGATGACGGCGATCCGTTTGCCGGCTGTGCCGTCCGGCCGTAATTATTGACCCAGTAGGTGGAGTCGCCATGGCCACAATGAAAGCCCTAGTCTGTCGCGAGTGCGGCAAAGAATATCCGACGAAGGCGATCCATGTCTGCGAGATGTGCTTTGGCCCCCTCGAAGTGAAATACAACTACGAGGAGATCAAGAAGAACATTTCCCGCAAGAAGATCCAGGACGGGCCACACAGTATCTGGCGCTACGCCGATCTCTTGCCGGTGGAAGGGCCTGTCTTTCTCGGCCCGCATGCCGGAATGACCCCGCTGGTGCGCGCCAAGAATCTTGGCGCCTACCTGGGATTGGACGAGCTCTATATTAAGAACGATACCGTCAATCATCCCACGCTCTCGTTCAAAGATCGGGTCGTAGCCGTCGCCATCACCAGGGCTCGCGAATTGGGATTCGAGACCATTGCCTGCGCCTCGACCGGCAATCTGGCTAATTCCGTCGCCGCCCATGCGGCTGCCGCGGGAATGCGCGCCTACGTGTTCATTCCTGGAGATTTGGAAGCCGCCAAGGTTCTTGGGAATTTGATCTATAAGCCGAACGTGGTTGAGGTCGAAGGCAATTACGATGACGTCAATCGCCTCTGCAGCGAGATCGCCGGCGAACATGCCTGGGCCTTTGTGAATATCAA
>JANNXZ010000386.1:0-2736 GCA_031409835.1 Nitrospirota bacterium | reverse complement strand
GAGAGCCCGGCGCTTTCGGTGACAATGGCAAGCCGTGCGCGGCCCAATGTCTCCGTCAACTCTGCAACGGCTGTCGATTTCTCGTCCTTGTTCATAATCGAACCCTTCCCCTTCCACGCGACAACACCCCGACTAACTCCACTCCTTGGCTAACGCAATGGCGTCGAGCTTCACCCCAGGCCCCATCGTGCTCGAGAGCGTCGCGCTCATCAGATAGCGCCCTTTGCACGAAGCGGGCTTTGCCTTGATCACGGCCTCAAGAACTGCCGCAGCATTGTCGTAGAGCTGTTCAGGCTGAAACGATACCTTCCCGACAGGCACCTGAATGATTCCGGCCTTTTCAACCTTGTACTCCACACGGCCCTTACGGATTTCCGACACAGCCTTGCCGACATCAAAGGTCACGGTCCCAGTCTTTGGATTCGGCATAAGCCCACGAGGACCCAGAGCCTTTCCGAGCTTTCCGACGGCCGCCATGAGATCAGGGGTCGAGATGGCGCAATCGAAGTCCAGCCATCCACCTTTGATCTTTTCCATCAAGTCATCGGACCCGACATAGTCCGCTCCGGCTTGCCGCGCTTCCTGCTCCTTCTCTCCCCTGGCAAAGACCAACACACGCACCTTCTTCCCCGTGCCATGCGGCAGCGAGGTCGTACCACGCACCATTTGGTCCGCGCGTTTAGGATCGACGCCTAGTCGAAGCGCCAAATCGACGGATTCATCGAACTTTGTGAAGGCTGAACGCTTCACCGCCTCGACTGCCTCACGCAGAGCATAGGCCCGAGGCTCAAGCTTCTCGACTGCCGCTCTCATCTTCTTCCCCATTTCCGTTCTCTCCTCTACACCATCGCAGGTTCTGGCTCGGGCAGAACTGCCAAGTTTTGCCAAACCTTACATTTTACCCTTGAACCACCACTCCCATACTGCGTGCCGTCCCCTCAATGATCTTGATCGCTCCCTCCAGATCGACGGCATTGAGATCCGTCATTTTCTTTTGTGCGATCTCACGCAATTGCGCCTTCGTGATCTTCCCGACCTTATCCTTCTGGGGAACGCCGGATCCTTTTATAACTCCAGCCGCCTTTTTCAAGAGGTCGGATGCCGGCGGAGTTTTCATGACAAAGGTAAACGACCGGTCCTTGTAGACCGTGATGACCACCGGAATGATGCTATCGCCTTCTTTTTGTGTCTTCGCGTTGAACTGCTTACAAAACTCCATGATGTTGACGCCGTGCTGACCCAGCGACGGTCCAACAGGGGGAGCCGGATTTGCCTTCCCAGCTGGAATCTGCAACTTAATCTGTGCCGATACTTCCTTGGCCATGTCCTACACTCCTACCTGCGTTCGATCATTTCGGAGGTTAAATCCGCTCAACTTGCAAAAACCCAAGCTCCACTGGAGTGGAGCGCCCAAAAATACTGACCAGGACTTTAAGCCGGCTATGGTCCTGATTCACCTCGTCCACCACACCATTAAATCCGAGAAACGGACCATCGATAATCCGCACATTATCCGTCTTGATAAATTTGACCTGCTCGCGTGGCCCAGACGCTCCCACATCGACCTGCTTCAATAGCGACTCGACCTCGTCCATCGACAAGGGTGTTGGCTGCGCACCAGCGCCGACAAATCCTGTGACCTTCGGCGTCTCTTTGATCATCTGCAAGGTTTCATCGATGAGCGGGGACTCCAACTCCACAATCACATACCCCGGGAAAAACTTTCGTCGAGACGTTCGGCGCTTACCGTCCTTGATCTCGATCACATCTTCCGTCGGCACGAGTACCTGTCCCAGCTTCTCAACCAATCCCATTTGATTGGCCCGTTCCAGCAAGCTGGTCTTCACCCGCCCCTCGAAGCCTGCGTAGGTATGAATGACGTACCAATTCTTTGCCATGCCCTACCCTCGGATCATTGGTTGACTGTGTGTCATGCAGCGGCTCTCACTTCCTGCATACCTGTCTATATAATCTTGCTCACTACCCATACTAAAACCGAGTCGACGGCCGACAGATACAAGGACATGATAATGCAAAAGACAATGACCACTGTCGTGGACCCGATCGTTTCGGCCCGACTCGGGAACGACACTTTTTTCAACTCTCCGCGCACATCGACGAAGAATTCTCGAATAGAATCCGTAAACTTCCTGAACATGCGCACCTCACCTTCGTTCCTTAGAGAGGGAGAACGCGCTCCGCCCCCTCACCTCGCCAAACTTCCCCGCTCGCCACAAACCTACTCACAATCTACCGTCGGTATTGATCCTGACCCTTCCACTTCCCGCGATTGGCAGGGGCACTAGGATTTGAACCTAGACTCTCGGTTTTGGAGACCGATGTGCTAGCCATTGACACCATGCCCCTAGGACGGCTGGCAACCCCGCCATTGAGCCGGCAACCCAACTTATTTCACTTCCTTATGGGCGATGTGTTTCCGGCAGAACTTGCAGAACTTATTCCGCTCAAGCCGATCTGGATCGTTCTTCTTATTCTTCATCGTGGAATAGTTCCGCTGTTTGCAGATCGTGCATGCCAAATCAATGATCTCTCGCATCTCAATACTCCCATGCCGTCATACGACAGCAGTCAGATTTACGCCAGAATTTCGGTGACGACGCCGGAGCCGACGGTCTTGCCGCCCTCGCGCACCGCAAATCGCAACCCCTGATCCATCGCGATCGGACTGATCAACTCCCCCGTGACACTCACATTGTCCCCCGGCATCACCATCTC
>JANNXZ010000385.1:0-2052 GCA_031409835.1 Nitrospirota bacterium | reverse complement strand
GTATCCCGATGTTCCGGAATCGCTCAGCACCTATGCGCTGCTGGTCGCCGTGCCGGCTGGGTGGACCGCCGTGACTCAAGGGAAGGCCGGTGAATCGCGCACTTGCCCAACCACACTCTGCCGCGACGATAAGATGGTGATAACGGACTGGGTCGTGACGCAGCCGAGCGAGGCCCTCACGCTCGTGGCGAATAGATTTGTCTCAACGTTTCGAGACTGGACAGCCAAAACCGGTCAAAGGATTCGGCTCTCGACCTATTTCTTCCCCGACGATGCGCATCTGGCCGAGGAATATCTTGATGCTACTGCGCGCTACCTGGACGCCTATATTCCCCTGTTGGGCCCCTATCCGTTCGAAAAGTTCGCCGTGGTGGAAAACTTCTTTGCGAGTGGGCTTGGCATGCCCTCGTTTACCCTGTTGGGGAGCGGCATCATTAAGCGGCACTATGTACAGCCCTACGCGCTCGGCCACGAGATTGTGCATTCGTGGATCGGTAATGATGTCTTCAATCGCGCCGAGCGCGGGAATTGGGTGGAAGGTCTGACGACGTACCTAGCCAATTATTACTGGCACGAACTGATGGGAGATCGTGCGCAGGCGCAGGAACAGCGGCGCCTGATGGTGCAGAGCTACAATCTCCATGTGCCGCCGGAGCGGGACTATCCGGTCGCGCAATTCACGCAGAAACTGGACGAGCATGATAATGCTATCGGCTATCAAAAGGCCGCCATGCTGTTTCACCTCCTGCGCCAGGAGGTGGGAGAAGAGACGTTCTGGCAGGCACTAAAAAAACTGGTGACGCAGTATCACGGCAGGCATGCGGAATGGCGCGATCTTGAGCGGGTTTTTGCAGAAGAGAGCCGTCAGGATCTCCGATGGTTTTTCGCGCAATGGTTGGAACAGGCAGGGGCGCCGGTGTTGTCATTGCCGGAAGCCACCGCCCGTCCTGTGGCAGGGACGCCAGAACAGGCCTTTCAACTTGAGGCCACGATCATCCAATCGAACAAACCATTCCGCCTTCCGCTACAAGTACGGATTCGCATGGAGAATGACCGCGAGCAGATGCTGACGATACCGCTGCGTTCGCTGCGCGAGGCGATTTCCGTGACCTTGCCCGCACGACCGATTGCAATCGATCTCGATCCAGAGTTCATGACCGTCCGGCGGATCGCCCGGCAATCGCTGTCGCCGGTGCTCAATCATTATGTGACTGATCGGCGGCGATCGGTGCTGACGGCGTTTACGGATGAGCCAAGCCATCCCTCGCCGTTTCGGGATGTGGTCGCGCGCATCGAAACTCAGGAGCGGCAGAAACCGATCGGCGAGCGAACGGTGATCGCCTCGCTGGCTTCGGACGGACTATTACCCCCGGAAGGTTCGGTGTTAGTATTGGGCGGCCCGGAATCCCGCCAGAGCATTCAGCCGATCCTGGCCCATCACTGCGGCGAGCGTGTGATCTTGAATGACAGGGGTGTCACCGTGATGGGGACGGTGCACGAAGGGCCAGGGCTGGCTCTGTTGGTCAGCTGCCATAGGGTCGATCGTCCAGGCACTGTCGTGACGGTGTTGTATGCGGCCACACCACAGGCCGTGGCGAAGGTGGCGCGGCTGCTTTTTTTCTACGGGTGGAATAGTTTCGTGCTGTTCAAAGATGGAGTAGTGGCTGTCCGAGGAGAGTGGCCACTCGTGGGTGATCGTACGGAGGTGCGTCTTGGAGCTGGTGAAGAGTGACGAGTGATGGGTGATGAGTGAGGAATGTGAAGAGGAGAAATGGACATGGCACGAGTTCTGATTGTCGGATTGGTTGTTCTGCTATCGGTGCTTTTATCGCCTGTTCTGGAAGGCCATGATTCCGGCTTCATGTCTCGTTTGTTGCGCATCACGCATCACTCATCACGCATCACCGATCACGCCTTGCTGGCGGCAGAGCCGCTTGAGCGGCATCTGAAGAATATTCGCCAGCTGACGGTGGGCCGGCAGAATGCCGAAGCCTACTTTTCCTTCAGCGGGACCAAATTGATTTTCCAGTCCACGAACGATTGGGTGAAAGA
>JANNXZ010000384.1:0-2049 GCA_031409835.1 Nitrospirota bacterium | reverse complement strand
TTTTTCACGTAGTTTTCCTCAAACAAGGCGCCTTCTCTCATCCCCAATGCATTAAAGGGAAGCTGTGGTCCGCTATTCAGGTGACCACCGCATCGAGCCTCTGTGCCGTAGCCGACCTCGTGCTGGCGGCGCCCGAACGGTACAGGGGATTCGTGACCCAGGAATCATTTCCATTACACGAGGTGCTCAAGAATCGCTTTGGAGCCTGCTACCGATGATGTCCGCTGCGGAAATTCTCAAGGGAGTAGGTTTGAGCGCCGTCAACGCCGGCGGCAGCACTGGGATCCATTGGTGGGCTTCTGGCGAGAACACATCGCTGCTGGATTCTGTGAATCCGGCGACCGGCGAGACGATTGCGCGGATTCGGACCTGCTCAGCCGATGACTATGAGCACATCGTGCGGGAATCCATGACGGCATTTCAGCAATGGCGGCTCATTCCGGCTCCCAAGCGGGGAGAGCTTGTCCGGTTGCTCGGCGCATCGTTACGGGAACATAAAGATGTACTCGGCTCGCTAGTGTCGCTCGAAGTCGGCAAGATCAAAGCGGAGGGGGACGGCGAAGTTCAGGAAATGATCGATATGGCAGACTTTGCCGTGGGCCAATCGCGCATGTTGTATGGCACGACGATGCATTCCGAGCGGGCGCAGCATCGGATGTCGGAGCAATGGCATCCGCTCGGACCGGTCGGCGTGATTACCGCTTTCAATTTTCCCGTCGCGGTCTGGGCTTGGAACGCCTTCCTGGCTGCAATTGCCGGAGATACGGTGGTGTGGAAGCCTTCGCCCAAAGCGCCCCTCTGTGCGATCGCGGTGCAGCATCTCTGCAACCGAGTGATGGAGCAACAGGGCTACCGAGGGATCTTCTCGCTGATCGTGACGGCCGAGAAGACCATCGCGGAGACCTTGGTCCAGGATACTCGATTGCCGTTGATCTCGTTTACCGGGTCCGTACCGGTCGGTCGAGCGGTGGCCGTGACTGTCGCACAACGGCTGGGGCGGACATTGTTGGAACTGAGCGGGAACAACGCGATCGTCGTGGATCAGACGGCGGATCTCTCCCTGGCGATTCGCGCCATCGTGTTCGGTGCGGTCGGCACCGCCGGCCAACGGTGCACGACAACCAGACGGCTGTTCGTCCACGAGTCTCGGTACGAGGAAGTGGTCACGAAGCTTCTCTCGGCGTACAAACAGATCCGCATCGGCAATCCATTGGAGTCAGGCGTGCTCCTGGGTCCGTTGATCGATCGCGCGGCGGTCGAGGCCTATCGGAAGGCTCTCGAAGAGGTGAAGCAGGCGGGAGGGAAAGTGCTCTATGGAGGGCAGGTACTGGATCAGCCGGGCTATTTCGTGGAACCGGCCATCGTGAAAGCAGAGAACGATTGGCCCATCGTCCAGCGCGAGACCTTTGCGCCGATTCTCTATGTCATGCCCTTCAAGATACTTGACGATGCCATCGCGTTACAAAATGCGGTACCTCAAGGC
Organism: Nitrospirota bacterium; assembly: GCA_031409835.1. Taxonomy (GTDB): domain Bacteria; phylum Nitrospirota; class Nitrospiria; order Nitrospirales; family Nitrospiraceae; genus Palsa-1315. Next base: position 566 of record JANNXZ010000384.1, on the reverse strand, counting down.
TTGTCGTCTGCGATATTTACGTCCGACGTGCGGAGCAGCGAGCGGTTCACATCCACGGCCGGCAGCGACTGCGGGATTGCCAATGTGAACATCGGGACGTCAGGGGCGGAAATCGGCGGTGCCTTTGGCGGCGAAAAAGAAACCGGGGGAGGGCGTGAAGCCGGCTCGGACGCTTGGAAAGCCTACATGCGGCGGCAGACGAACACGATCAACTGGGGTCACGATGTGCCGTTGGCCCAGGGCATTCAATTCGGCTCATAGTGTCCGTGCCTGAGTAACAAGGAGCGTGGACCATGGAACCAGGTGTTGAGTTGGATGCACTGATTGCTAGAATGATCGATGACTATGTGTCGCGCAATCGGGCAGCCAAAATATTGCGGGACTCGCTGAACGAGGCAGGAGTCGGCTTCTACCCGGTGGCAGACCATCTCACACTGCGTACGTTGGACATCGACCGGCGTGCGGAGGAATTCACGAAACTTGGATATGGGTACAGCGAAACGATCGAGTATGAAGACTGGTACGCGAAGGTCTATCGGAAAGTTGGATACCCAGCGCTCTTCGTG
>JANNXZ010000383.1:0-2468 GCA_031409835.1 Nitrospirota bacterium | reverse complement strand
ACGGCGCGGCGCGTGATGGTCCACTCGAGGTAGTTCAAGAACCCGGTGAGCGATCCTCGCGTCTCTAGGGTTTTAAGCAGCGCACTCCAGTCAACACGGTCCACCAACTCGGCAAGATCGAGCGAGGGTGCCGATTCCGTGATCGAACTTAGATTGTTCGGGAGCAGGACAGGTGTAATCCACTTCTTACCTTCCGGCGCCAAGGTCATGGCGCGCTCCATGACATTCTCCAGTTCGCGAATGTTCCCAGGCCATTTGTAGGACAGGCAGAGCTTCAGTGCGTCCGGTGTCAAGCCCGCGATGGATTTTCCGGCTTTCTCGGCGAATCGCTGGACGAAATGCTGGGCGAGTTCAGCGATATCCTCCGGACGTTCCCGCAAGGCCGGGACATAGAGCTGAATGACATTCAACCGATAGAACAGGTCTTGTCGAAACTGCTTCTGCTTCATCATCGCCAGGAGATCTCGATTCGTGGCGGCGATCAGCCGGATATTCGCCTTAAGATCGCTCGTTCCTCCGACGCGCTGAAACTCTCGTTCTTGAAGCACTCGGAGCAATTTCACCTGCACCGCGGGTGAAATGTCTCCGATTTCGTCGAGGAACAGAGTGCCCCCCTCGGCGAGTTCGAATTTCCCTTTCTTCTGAGCTATCGCGCCGGTGAACGACCCTTTCTCGTGCCCGAACAACTCGCTTTCCAGAAGTGTTTCAGGCAGTGCTCCACAATTCACGGCGACAAAGCGACGGTCCTTGCGCCGGCTCAGTTGATGGATCAAACGGGCGGCGAGTTCTTTTCCCGTCCCTGTTTCTCCGGTCACCAATACGGTTGCGTCAGAAGGAGCAATGGTTCTGATCAGTGAAAGAAGATCTAGAAGGGGAGCGCTCTTGCCGATGATGCCGCCGGTTTCTTGCTGCGCGGACAGCTCCTGCTTCAGTTGGATATTTTCCTGTATCAGTTCTACATTGCGGAGGAACATGGTGAGCATGTGCCGATGCGTCGCCTGCAGGTTTTTCAAATGAGTAAAGAGCTGGAATGCGAATGCGCGCCGATCCGTCATGAGGTCCGCGCGGCCGGCGACAGCGGCGTTGTTCGCCTGTGGAGGGCGATTCGTCCAACGCAGGCGATAATGTGTATAGGGCGCGTTGTAGATCGAGCCGGCCTTGATTGTAGTGCTGAGTGACCCAGCCGAGAGGGTACCGCCGTGTTCGATGCGGATAGCGGTGCAGTGATCGTTCTGCTTGGGGAGTTGTGTCTTGGATATTCGGATCGGCTCTTCAGCCGTCCAGACCGAGAGATGGTCCTTCCCCTCAAGTGTGGCGACAAGTTGTTCGTCGGAACCATGCGGAGCGGGAATATGATCGGCCTTGATGGGGATCAGCGCAGGAACGAGACGGATCGTTCGTCCCGTGATCACAACTTCGCCCGTCGATCGGCGGGCTACAGTGAACCGATCGTTCTTCGTGGACATGTCGTAGGCGTTGCCGAACTCACTGAGCAAGATTTCTAATCGAAGCTGTGAGTAGATTTCCTCGCAGACGGCGGTTTCAACGGAGGGATCCAGCTTCGCAATGCCTTCGAGATTGCCTTGCACCAGACGCATATTTCCAAGTCCAGGATCGACCGGCGCCAAGTTTCGGGACAGAATGTGCAAGCTCTGTGGTTCGTCCGGACAGACGAACGACTGAAGTTGGAGATAGTTCGTATAGGCCGAGGCCCAGTCGCCGACAGAACGAAAGACAGATTCTACGTCGTTGAGGAGGATCGCAATCGTTTCAATAAGTGTCGGGGTCTGTGTCTTGACGGTTTCGTAGTAGGCCAGAGCGGCTAGATAGGTGAAGTCCTTCTCGCCGGATGCCAGTTCACAGGCCTTGATCAACTCACGAAAAACTGAAACGGGAACCCAATTGCTCGCGTCGGTCAGAAACGCACGGGCATCCTGAATTTCCTGGAACGATTCGGCTGCTCCCATAACCCGTTGGAGATCGACTTTCGATGCCTGTTCGGGGTAGTGAGCTTCGAGATGGCGGATGAGTATTCCGCTTTGCAGGCAGGTAATCCAAGGCTGGATGCTCATGGCGCTCCTCAAACCGGTGAATGCGCCCGAATCGTGTGGAGAGTCATAGCACAGCAGGAGCGGAATAAAAAGGTAACAACGGTCAGGTCTGAGGCGGAGGCACCGGCAACCCCTCCAACTCCATAATCCGCAGAGCGTTGGTTATGGGGCAGGGGCTTGGTGACAGGGATTTTTGACAGTTACTGCCGCCTCTGTCATCATATAGGCCATCCTATAGGTTGATGGAGGCATACAATGGCGAGTGTAGCGAAACAGGCGAACTTTACATTGCCGGAAGATCTTCTCGATGAATTAAAGCGCACCGTGCCGAAGGGTGAACAAAGCAAGGTCGTGGGGCAAGCGTTGCGCAACGAGTTGAAGCGGATCAAGTTCAAGAAGGCGTTGGAGAAAAGCTTC
>JANNXZ010000382.1:0-2214 GCA_031409835.1 Nitrospirota bacterium | reverse complement strand
GGTCGGTGGACCGACCGAGAAAGAGCCGGCGATCGCGATTCCCGGCGCAGTCCCGTTCAATGAGTTTGCCGAGGAGATCGATCGCATGCTGGCTACCGCCCCACGCTCCCAGGGAGAACCCGCCGAGCCTCATGGATCGACGGCAGTGGCACAGAACAGTCCATTCATCATTCACTAAGGATTATCTATGTCTGTAACACAATCGTTTTGGTCTGTTCCGCAACGCGACGGGGAACCACCCTATTGGATGTGCATGTCGTGCTTGTCAGAAGTTTTCTATCGCAAGGTGCCGATGCCGGATTGCCCGACGTGCCACGGCGTCTCGACCTATGAGGCCTTCACGCTTGAGGCGATTCGTGATTGGGGCACAGAGGACTTGGTCGCCAAAGCCGATCTCGCCCAACAGGCTGCCAATCTTGAGCCGGCTTCTACGGCATCGGTTCATTCCGCCGACTAACAGGCTGCGGAAAAACGAGGTTGGCCCACCGGACATCCAATGGTCCGCATGTCTGGGTCAAGCCTGGTCCATCTGGTTGATGAGGTCTATCTGGTCAGTCCGGTGGGTCTTGCCCGTGCGATCAATTGACTAGAAAGACAGAATAGACCTCTCCGACCAGACAGACCAAATGAACAAGACAGTCTGGCGGACTTTTTCAGCATCCTGCTAAGTCTTCACCATCCGCGGAGCGTCTCTCGTGCAGGAACCACGTCCATTCTTGATTGGAGGTCTGTGGCGGCACGGGGAAACGGTTGTCCCCGTACACGACCCATTTACAGGGCGGTTACTTGCCGAAGTATCGAACGCAAGTTCCGCGGACGCCGAAGCTGCGACTCAATCGACAGTCGATGCTGCTGCAGCGATGGGGGCGTTGCCGTCCCACGCCCGCTATCGTGCGTTGCAAAAGATTGCAGGTGGACTGTATGACAGGCGGGAGGAATTTGCCCGCCTGATGACGGCTGAATCCGGCAAGCCGATCACCGACGCGAAACGAGAAGTCAGTCGGGCCGTGCAGACATTTACCGTTGCGGCTGAAGAGGCGAAGCGCATTCCTGGCGAGGTGATCCCTCTCGACTGGACGCCGGGGACGGACTCCCATCTTGGCATTCTCCGTCGGGTTCCGATCGGTCCGGTGCTTGGAATCACTCCCTTCAATTTTCCCCTGAATCTTGTGGCCCACAAGGTTGCCCCAGCGCTGGCCGCTGGAAATTCTATTCTCATCAAGCCGGCGCCACAGACACCCCTGACCTCGTTACTCTTGGGTGAAGTAGTTCAGGAGGCTGGGCTTCCTCCCGGCGCACTCAACATCCTTCCCTGCGACAATACGGTGGCAGAACAGCTTGTCGCCGACCCTCGCTTTAAACTCCTGAGCTTTACCGGCAGCGCCGCTGTGGGATGGATGTTGAAGGCCAAGTGCGGGAAGAAGAAGGTGGTGTTGGAACTCGGCGGGAACGCGGGTGTCATCGTGGAGCCCGATGCCGATCTCGATCTGGCTGCACAGCGCTGCGCAGTCGGCGGGTTTGGATATGCCGGTCAGACCTGTATCTCCGTGCAACGAATTTTTGTCCATCATTCCATCGTGGACCTCTTCACCACGAAGCTTCTGTTACAAGTCGCGCGTCTGAAGGCCGGCGATCCGAGCGACGATTCGACGGTGGTCGGGCCATTGATCGATTCGGCTGCGGCCCATCGTGTGGAGGAATGGGTTGGGGAAGCGGTGTCGCAAGGGGCGCGTGTGCTTCTGGGAGGCAAACGTATGGGCTCGGTGATGGAGGCGACCGTACTCTCGCACGTCACGCCGACGATGAAAGTCTCGTGTCAGGAGGTGTTTGGGCCGGTGGTCACTGTGACCCCGTACCGACATTTCGGCGAAGCGATCACGGCGCTCAACCAGTCTGACTATGGACTCCAAGCTGGAGTATTCACTCAGGATGTGAACAAAATTTTTCATGCCTTTCGGCATCTTGAAGTTGGGGCTGTGCTGGCAAACGAGATTCCGACGTTTCGTGCCGACCACATGCCGTATGGTGGCGTGAAGGACTCCGGGGTCGGGCGTGAAGGGGTTCAGGCCGCGATCGAGGACATGACCGAGCCCCGCATGCTGGTGTTGAACCTCAAGCCACCTCCTGGCGCCTAGCAGGAAGGGGGAGTAGTTTCAGTGTCTGCATATGTGGCATAAGGGGGAAACCACTCCCGTAGGATGCTCAAAAGGCCTG
>JANNXZ010000381.1:0-2689 GCA_031409835.1 Nitrospirota bacterium | reverse complement strand
TTGATCGATCGTCCACGCCGGCTAGATTTACTCGGCCAACTCAAAGCTCAGTTCGTGAGTGACCAGATCGCCTGGACTCAGGTGCGAGACATCCAGCAGGCGGTGGCACCCATCCAACAGAACTCTGCCGAGCGTATCCTGCTTGAACGGCTGGAAGATTGCTTCAAGCTCTTCCAAACATTTTCGCCTGACGATAGGCATCGGGTGCAACGGCTTATGACAACACTCACCCAAGGGATGGAGATGGACCTCGTCGTCTTCCCCGGCACGTCAGCGGAAGACCTCACGGTTCTGAAGACGCTCGATGATCTGGACCGCTATACCTATTACGTGGCCGGTTGTGTAGGCGAATTCTGGACAGACTTGATGTGCGCGCACCGGAAGGCATTGGCCTCATGGAAGGTGCGAGAAATGTCGGAAGTCGGCGTGAGATTTGGGAAGGGCCTCCAGCTCACAAACATTGTGAAAGACATCGCGCACGATCTCCAGAAAGGCCGCTGCTATGTGCCGGCGCCCATGCTGGCCGAAGCCGGACTCACCGCACGAGACTTGCTGGACCAACAAAACCGTGCACGTTTTCAACCGGTCCTAAGCAAGCTCGTCCGTATGGCAGTGGAGCATCTTGACCAAGGCTGGCTCTACGCCATGTCGATTCCACGACATGAAACTCGCCTGCGCTTGTCCTGTATGTGGCCGATTCTTTCCGCCGGCGAGTCACTGAAGCTCGTCATGAATTCTCCGGATCTCTTGAACCCCGCCGTCAAAATCAAAATCCCGCGGAGCCAGGTCTATCAAATCATGGCCCTCACGACAGGCACCTTCGCCTGCGGATACATAGGCACGGCCTGCTGGGGACGGTTACGAAAACAGATCGTGTAAGCGGCAATGGGAGTAAAGAACCCCGCCATTTCTGGCGGGGATTTCAAATGCAATTTTCCCTAAACCAACGCTATCCCAGGCAATGACGATGTGGTTTCACAGCCCAGGTCGCGACTCCGCTATGATGCTGAGCTCCAACGGAGAACCGCTACGCCGGATGTCGAGTTTCAAGGTCTGCCCTACGTGAATCTGACAGAGCCGTTTCGCTTCCCGCTCTGAAGACACACTCGATAAGACCGCGCCGTTGCAGGCAACGACTCGATCGCCCACCTTGAGGCCCGCTTTCTCGGCAGGCAAGCCGCTGCGGAGTTCCCGCACAAGGTAGTATCGCGCGCCGGCCGACTCTTGTAGTTCCCAATTGACTCCGATACGTCCGGACCCAAGCAACCCAGTTTGCGATCCGAACCGAGTGAGAATGCGATTCGCGATGACACGGGCCAAACCTTCTGAATCATCTACCGTGGCGTCTGACCCGTATCCTTCCCCGTTGAATAACACCACGCCGCTCTCGACATCGATCATCCGTAAGACCAGCGACACGCGGCTGATCTGCTCTCCCTCGGCTCGCTCCCATTGTTGTACTTCGCCCACCACAATGGCCTGCGCGCCAACGAGCTTCCCGACCTTCAACACTTCGGCGTCATCGGCATGCTTCAGTTGGACGACCTGCTCCTTGAACACTTCGTCAAGCTCGGTCCGCTCGACCACATTGACGTCCAAATCCAACAACAAGGTTGTCACCATCCCGGCCACACGCGACCCCGATCCTTCTGCGCCAGGCGCATCCTCGAATAGCATGACGGCCATCGTCCGATAGCGATCGATCGTGTCACGATTGATTGGACCGGCGCCGGCCACGACCGGCTCGGGACGTCCACGCATCCCGCCGAATCCTAGTGCGGCGGTGCCTGACGAAGCACAGGCGCGGCGCCGCTGTAGAATGGCAGAAGGTGTGCCCCAGGCGCAGAGTTCGTCGTTCACCAACACGACGTGGTGCGGGTATTCACGTTGATGTTCTGTGGCAAGGTTGGTGAAGGGATAGAAAATGCAGCCGCCAACCCAGACCGATATCGGGCAGAATGCCAACTCATAGAGCCACTGTTTACGGGCTGTAAGGGAATACTCCCACACCAACAGACGGCCATCGTCACGCAACACACGGTCAGGTCGACCGATCTGTTCGATCACCTCGGCTTTCGTCATCGGCACGGCCAGCCGGTCCAGCTTGGACTCCGACTTCACAATCGTGTAGGCAACCCCACAAGCTGAAAGTGTGCTAGCAAGACCAACGAGCACGAGTGTGAGAATGAATGAAGAGCACCGGATGGGAGAATGGGCCTGCTGAATCGGCATCGAGTAAGCGTAACACTCCGGAAGCGAGGGCCGCAACGCAGAGAGACGGGGTGGACAGGGATCAGTTCAAAGAAGGGTCGAAGGGCATATCCGCATAATGGCGATAGTCGTCGCCTAGGGTACTCACGATATCTGGCCAGATACGTGTGGGATCCTTTTCAAACACCACACTGGGATCGGCGGGAAGGGTAATCCAGGAACCAGTCTGCATTTCAGACTCCAGTTGTCCTGGGCCCCATCCGGAATATCCGATATAGGCGCGAAAGGCCTCTCGCCCCTCTCGAGTGGTCAATATTCGATCGACGAGGTCCGTATCCCCACCGAGACAGATTCCATCGAAGACATGATGGGAATTCTCAGGGAGTTGGTCCAATCGATACAACATCATCACCTGGTTCGTTTGCACCGGTCCTCCAGAAAAGAGGACGTGCCGCTGGCCTTCGAGGATCGGCACTTG
>JANNXZ010000380.1:0-3702 GCA_031409835.1 Nitrospirota bacterium | reverse complement strand
TTTGCCGACGGGCAGGCTCCACAGCTCGGCGAAACTAATAGCAAAATATTCGGCACCGACCCCCTCCAATAATTGGAGATCTTAACACCCGGTCGAATGGGGCGGCAAGCGAAGGGGATGGCGCTAGTAGGGCAGCTCTGGTCTTGCAAACTGACCGTCACCATGCTAGCGTGCCAAGGCTGTCACGGTCAGGAGATCAGCTTCTTCTCGCATAATCTCGTGCGTGAAGGATCAGTATCAAATTCATATCGACGTCACGGACGTCGCTCGACTTGAGAATAAGGGGGCCAGCCCCCCTCGCCTGTGTAATCAGGTGCTCTGCAAGTCTTGAGGGGAGGTGAAGGCATGGGAGTGGTTTCGATCAAGGAATTGTTAGAAGCGGGTGTCCATTTCGGGCACCAGACGAATCGGTGGAACCCGAAGATGAAAAAGTTCCTCTTTGGAGAACGCAACGGCATCTACATCATCGACCTTCAGCAAACACTGGCTCGGATGGAACAAGCCTATGCCTTCGTCCGCGACACCGTCGCTGCAGGACAATCGGTCTTGTTTGTCGGCACCAAGCGACAGGCCGCTGAAATCCTTCAAGAAGAAGCCTTGCGCGCCAACATGTACTTCGTCAACCAACGCTGGCTCGGCGGGATGCTGACGAACTTTCAGACCATCCGGAAGAGCATTGATAAAATGAAAAAAATGGGAGCCAAGCTGGCAGATCCCACCCAATACGGGTTGAAGAAAAAAGAAATCATGAAGATGCAGAAGGCGATCGTGAAGCTCGAGAAGTATCTGAACGGCATCAAGGATATGCGCGGCGTTCCAGGAGCCGTGTTCGTACTCGACACGCGCATCGAACACATTGCTGTGCAGGAAGCAAAACGGTTGGAGATCCCCGTGATCGCGATTTTAGACTCGAACTGCGATCCCGACCACATCACCTACCCGATCCCTGGAAACGACGACGCCATTCGCTCCATCAAGCTCATCACATCTCGCATCGCCGACGCCTGCATTGAAGGCGCTCATTTACGGACACAACGCGAAGAAGCGGATTTCAAGCCAGTTCCGGCTGGGGGAGACAAGGCTGCGGCTGTCAGCTTGGCAAGCGCACCAGCTTCGTAACGCCTGGCATCGCATGCATCAACAACGACATTTACTGTCTAGCAAGAAGGACCGTCACGTATGGCTGGATCAAGTCAGCTAGTCAAAGAACTAAGAGAGAAAACCGGCGCCGGCATCCTCGATTGCCAGAAAGCGCTCACCGAGAATGGCGACGACATGGAGAAAGCCATCGATCACCTGCGCCAAAAGGGCTTGGCCGCAGCGCTGAAAAAATCAGGTCGCGAGACCAAGCAAGGCCTCGTACACGCCTACATCCACATGGGTGGAAAAATCGGTGTGCTTATCGAGGTCAACTGCGAAACCGACTTCGTGGCTCGGAATGACGAGTTTAAGTCGTTTGTCAACGATCTGGCCCTTCAGGTCGCTGCCGGGAAACCCTCCTATGTCAAACGGGAGGAGATTCCTGCCACGCTCATCGAGAAAGAACGATCGATTTATGAGGGACAGGCCAAAGAAATGGGTAAACCCCCTGCCGCATGGCCAAAGATCGTCGAAGGTAAGTTAGAAAAATTCTTCCAGGAGAGCTGTCTGATCGAGCAGTCCTTCGTCAAGGATCCTGCCGTCACCATTAAAGATCTCGTCGCACTGAAGATTGCCAAAATCGGCGAGAACATGAACATCCGTCGCTTCACCCGGTACCAATTAGGCGAAGCATGAGTTCTGCCAACTATCGGCGCATCCTCCTCAAAGTGAGCGGAGAGATGTTGGCCGGTGAGCAGGGCTACGGCATCCAACCATCTGTCCTTGAAGGCCTCGCCTCGGAAATCGCCTCCGTCGTGGCTCTGGATATCGAAGTCGCCGTGGTCATCGGCGGCGGCAATATCTTCCGCGGGATTGCCGCCAGCGCGTCCGGCATGGAACGCGCCTCTGCCGACTACATGGGGATGCTCGCAACCGTGCTCAATGCCTTGGCACTGCAAAACGCGCTCGAGCGCGCCGGCATTATGACGCGAGTCCAGTCTGCAATCGAAATGCGCCAGCTGGCAGAGGGGTATATCCGCCGACGAGCCATTCGCCATCTTGAGAAAAAACGCGTGGTCATCTTCGCCGGCGGCACAGGGAACCCCTACTTCTCAACCGATACCGCTGCGGCGCTCAGGGCAATGGAAATCGGAGCCCAGGTCATCATGAAAGGGACCAAGGTCGACGGTATCTACGACGCCGATCCTGTCAAGAACCCCTCAGCCAAGAAATATCAGACGATCTCCTTTCTCTCGATTTTAAATCAGGATTTGAAAGTGATGGACGCCACGGCCATCAGCCTCTGCATGGATAACAACCTTCCGCTCATCGTGTTCAACCTGAAGGAACAAGGCAATTTCAAACGTGTTGCCATGGGTGAAGCGATCGGAACCGTTGTCACCCCCGACCGCCGCTAACTTTCTGAGGAGTCGCTCATGTCCAACCCTGCCGCTATACACCAAAAAGTCACGGAAAAGATGGAGTCCGCGCTGGAGCATCTCAAACGTGATTTGGCCGGCCTGCGGACAGGGCGGGCGTCGGTCGCTCTCTTCGACGGCGTTCGGGTCGACTACTATGGCACCATGACCCCGCTGAAGCAGGTCGCCAGTATTTCGACGCCGGAGGCCCGACTCATCACGATCCAGCCCTGGGAGCCGGCGCTGATTAAGGAAATCGAAAAGGCTCTGGCGGGATCGGGCCTCGGCATCACACCGTCCAACGACGGAAAGGTCATTCGCATTCCCCTTCCGCCGCTTACCGAAGAACGGCGCAAAGACCTCAGCAAGATCTGCAAAAAACACGGTGAAGATACGAAAGTCGTGATGCGAGGGTTTCGTCGAGATGCCAACGAAGAGTTGAAGAATCTGCAAAAGGATGCCAAGTTAACTGAAGACGAACTACGAAAGTCCGAAGCCGACACCCAGAAACTAACCGACCAATACATCCATAAAATCGACGACGTGGTGAAGAAAAAAGAACAAGAAATTATGGAAGTGTGACCTCAATTTCGACCTTGTTACCCACCTACGCCACCATCAATCTCACGGCACTTGCCCATAACCTTTTTTGCATCAAGCGATCCCTGTCTCCCGGCTGCGAGATCCTTGCGGTCGTCAAGGCCAATGGGTACGGGCATGGAGCCGTGGAAATCGCTCGGGCGCTTACCTGCCAGGGCATCAAGCGGTTTGCCGTAGCCTCGCTCGACGAAGGTATCGCGCTCCGCCAAACCGGCATCTCAGCATCTATTGTCGTTCTGGGTGCGCTGTTTGAACAACAAATAGCCGACTTGGTCGCTCACCGGCTGACCCCGGTCGTCAGCGATGGGCGCATCCTTCCCGCGTTAGCCAAGGCTGCTCACTCACATCCGACTCCCTACCCAGTTCACCTCAAGGTCGAAACAGGAATGGGACGTCTGGGGTTTTCTCCTGAAGAGCTGCTCTCACTCCTCGACAATCCTATCTTGCAAGGTCCCCTCCAGGTCGAGGGCATGATGACCCACCTTGCCGACGCAGACGGAGCGGACAGCGACTTCACGGAACGACAACTTGGCGTATTTCGTACCATCCTGGGACAGATCCGACAACGTGGTCTCCCCATCCCGTTGGTGCATGCGGCAAACAG
>JANNXZ010000379.1:0-6676 GCA_031409835.1 Nitrospirota bacterium | reverse complement strand
GAAAATTGGAGCAGACGATTCGTACGGGACAGCGGTTGGTCGACCGGCACGTCTTTGAAACCGACCCCGATTTAGGCAGCAATGTGCTGGCGGTACTCCATCGGATCGGACAGCAGAGTGGGCCAGACCTTGCCAAGCGGCTACAGCTAAGTGGACCGGTACGGCTTCTGGATTTAGGAGGTGGAGCTGGGACGAACGCGATTGCGTTCTGTCAGGCCTATCCGGAGCTAACTGCCACGGTGTTCGATTTGCCTGCGACGCTCAGACTCACGGAACGAACGGTGAAAGAAGCTGGCCTGGAATCGAGGATTGCGTTGCGTCCTGGCGATTTTAACAAGGATGAACTGGGCGGACCCTACAATGTCGCACTGATGTCGGACATACTGCACTATCAAGATTTTTCAACGAACGCAGCTTTGGTGAAGAGGGTATGGACCCACTTGGCGCCCGGCGGCAAGTTAGTCATCAAGGATCGATTCTTAAATGAGGCAGGGACCGGTCCAGCCTGGACCACCGCGTTTGCGGTTCACATTCTCGTGAACACAGAGCGAGGCGACTGCTACAAGACTGCAGACGCAATTCAATGGATGGGGGAGGCGGGTTTCCCAACGGTCACAGAACTGGAGCCGTCAGCGGTCGTGCAGGGTGTAAAAGCATGATTGCGCGAGACGTGCGAGGCTCGCGAGAAAAGCGGGACTGGTCAGAAGTTTCATCTTCGCGAGTCGCGCCTGTCGCGCACGGCTTGCTAGTCTCGCTCACGACTCGCAAACAGCGAGGAGATGCATGTTTGAATGGCTGAGAGAGCCGGGATTTTTTGGAACTCACGCCACAGTTGGGGCGGATATCAGCCAGCTCATGGCGACATTCTTTACGGGGCTCTTCGTCATCGGCTGGTTTCAGGCACGGAGACATCGGGCTGATGCCCATCATTGGATGATGTTTAGCGGGATGATTGCCATGTTGGCATTCTTCATCAGCTACTATCTCTTTCGCCAATTAGGCGTGTTGGCTTTTGAGGGGAAAGAGGGGTTCGGGGGATCTGAAGCGCTCTACCATAATGTGTTCATCCCGATCCTCATTATTCATATCGTGCTTGTGGGCGTTGGGTTAGTCATGGCGGTCTATATGATTGTCCTGGGGTTCCGAGCACAGTTGATCGAGAAAGGGCGACGGATCTTGAGCGATCGCGTTCTGCAGACGACGTGGGGGAAGATCGGGATGATTTTCGGTATCGTCTGCCTGCCGGTAGTGGTGTATTTGCTGTATCTGATGGCTATAGATCGTCTTCGGATGGGACGGCTCGTGGTGTGGGCCGGATTCCTCGCCATTATCGCGGTTGTGTTCGCCGTAGAAATGACGATCCAGCGTCTGTGGCCAGACGGCGGGCATCGCCACCGAACGCTTGGACGTTTCACGATGGCCATCTACTGCATTTTGTTTGTGACTGGAACCACCACATACACGATGCTTTATCTTTTGTATCCGGGAAAGATCGGATGAGCGACAGAGTCGATATCCGATTGCGGAGGGCTGGAAGCGAGGAAAGCCCATGTTGACCTGTGGTTGCGGCCGCTGGATGCATACCGAGGGGATCGAAGAATGTGTCTATGGAGATGGGGCGCCTCAGTGGTTCATTCGTTCGGAATGTCGCAGCTGTGAGCTAAGAGTAGGGGTCGATGTCCCCGCCGGTCAACCAGGCGGGCTCGTCGATCGGATGATGTGGACCGACGATGCAATCCATCGGTTGGACCGGATGCCTCCATACCTGGCTTCACTCGTGCGAGGTGAAGTCGAACAGGATATGCGGGTGAGAGGAGAACGGGTCGTCACCTATGACATCTTGCTCCGTCCAAGGACCGGAGAACGCATCGAGTGGGAGCCTGAAGCGGAGCGTCGATTGGACAGGGTGCCGGCGCCAGTACGCGCCATGGCGCGCATCGAATTAGAACGGACTGTGGCGGATCGTGGCGAGACGCGCATCACCGTCGCGCTGATGGAAGAAGTGAAGGCGCGCTATTTTGGAATGGGCGCTCAGAAGAGTGAAGGGTGATCTGTGATGAGTGATGAGCGAAGAGGATCGCACGTTTCCCGTCACCCCTTACCCCTTACCCTTTACCCCTAACAGGTTAAAGATGTTGCATCGAATGGCGTTACGAGTGTTGCCCAGCCTCAGTTTGGCCGTTACGGAAAATTCTGTGCGCAAGAAAAAGCGTATCGTCATGTTTGTGCCTGGGTTGGTGGCGTTCGCTGTCTATCGGGTGGCCAAGCTGCTGTTGCCGCTTTCGGAACCGATCGTGTTGCTGGCAGTCAGTGGCCTTGTCTCGTTGGTGACGGCGTTGTTAGCCTATCGTGTCGGTCGGGCTACTGCCTGGGGGAAGATTGTGAACGAGGACGGGAGTCGCTTACTGCTTTGGCTCGGCGGCTGGATTGGGTTTGTGTACGGGGTCCAGTTGTCTTTGTTGGTGTTGGCGCTGCTCTGGGTCGTCGGGTACGACTATCTGAAACATCCGGATGGGCCGGCAATGATGGCCATCATCATTGCTTGTACCTCTGTCGCGCGTGATGCCTTTGAGATCGGTCATGTGCGGAAAGTAGCGCTCATGGGACGGCCCTTTCCAACATTTCCCGACGGGGTGGCACTCCGTACTATGTTGGGCAGTCATGCGATGGAGTTCGGTCCTTGGATCGCAGTCGGTCTCGTTGTTGGCGCCCTGGGTGCGTCGCTGGGGCACTTGGTCGAGGCGAGTCAGATTGCAGCCTTAGTCCAACTATCTGCTGTGGCAGTGTTGGGTGGTGGGATCGCGCTCTGTGCCTATTTTGGCGGGCTTCGTCCACAGGCGTCATGGACTCAAGCGCTGCTGCAGACGAAGGCAGGCGAATTGGTTAAGTATTGGTGGTGGCCCGGACTATCTTTTGCCGCGACGTACTATCTTGTGGCGGCTGGATGTGTGATTTTTCTCTTGAAACAGCCAGGAATTCCTACTGCCTATGCCATGGTCGTCGGCGGATTCGTAACCGGTATGATGGCGCTCTATTGCTACTATCTCGGGTTTCGCCGGCAAGTAGAAGAACAACAAGGACAGACGATGTCGAGTGCCTTGCTCCGATGTCCCTTCGTCATGGGAATCCTTGGCAAGTCAACGAGTGGCGGTGTTTCGATGCAGGCTGGCTCTGGCTCGAAGGTTTAGCAGGATGCTCGAAACCCGTGAAGCGTATTTCGTGAAGCATCGTACGTGTCCGGATTCTGACGTTTCACGCTTCGCGCTGGACGAACGACAAGGGCAGTCTGCTAAGAGAATATGGTCATGAGGGAAAAAGTGTCCAGAGCGGTTGGGTATTTTGTCCTGCTGGTGGTTGTTCTCGCGACCTTGGGGATTGGCTGGGGTTTTCAGAGCCAATCTTTTGCCGAGGATGCGACCGACCTGTATTTCAAGACTCCAGGGATCCCCGAGGGGCCTCCGGCACCTTCCCCCCAGGAGACGGCCTACTCGCGTATCGGATCCTTCGATAGTCGATTGATCGTGTGGTTTGCTACACAACTCCATACCTATTTCGGAGGGTTTGTTCTCGCCTTGCCGATTTTTTGTGTGTTGCTGGAGTTTCTTGGGCTCAGCAGCAAAAAGCCTGAACTCGCGCTTCGCTATGACGGCCTTGCGCGCGACTTGGCCAAAGTCGCACTCCTCGCCCTGTCGGTGACGGCAGTGGTCGGGAGCATCATGCTAGGGATATTTCTCTATTTTTACCCTAGTTTCATGAGGTATATGGGCGGGACGTTCAAAACCTTTATGCCGGTCTATGCGTTCGTGTTTCTCGGAGAATCACTGCTCCTCATCACCTATTACTATAGCTGGAACCGGCTGACGGAGCCGGCATCGAAATGGGTCCACGCATCGATCGGTCTGTTGAGCAACCTGTTTGGGACGGCACTGCTGCTCTTAGCAAACGCCTGGTCGGCTTTCATGATGGCGCCAGCTGGTGTCGATGCAAAAGGGCAGTTTTTGGGGAACGGATGGCATCTGCTCCATTCGGCCCTATGGAATCCATTGAATGTCCATCGCTTCCTGGCAAACATTATGTCCGGTGGCGCGGTGGTGATGGCCTACGCGTGTTATCGATTCTTTACTAGCAAGTCAGAAAAAGAGAGCGCCTATTTCGACTGGGTCGGGCATATCTTTTTATTTGTCACGGTGATCGCATTGTTACCCATGCCATTTGCCGGCTACTGGTTGATGCGATCGGTCTACTCATTCAGCCAGAGCATGGGTGTGACGATGATGGGTGGTTTACTCACCTGGCTCTTCGTCGTGCAGGCCATCTTGATCGGCGTCCTCTTCCTGGGAGTCAATTTTTATCTCTGGCAGAGCATGGCGCGCCTTCGTGGTGGGGAACGGTATCAGCCCTATTACCAAGTGTTGCTCTCGGTGTTTATGGTGGCCCTGTTCGTGTGGCTGACGCCCCATACCGTTTTCATGTCGGCCAGTGAAGTGAAGGCGATGGGCGGAGCGTCGCATCCCGTGGTCGGCAACTATGGAGTGATGTCGGCAAAGAACGGCGCGGTCAACATCATGATTCTCGTGACCACCATGAGTTTTCTGTATTACCGGCGCGCCAATCGAACGATGGTTGTGCCATGGGTCACGAAAGGGAATATCCTCATCGGTGCGCTATTCTTCTTGGGGGCGATCAACATTATCTGGCTCTCAGTGTATGGGTACTATCTACCGGCGAAGCTCCGTGTCGGGTTGTCGTCGCCGCAGGCCGCAACTACATTGACGGTCCTTGTGGTTGGGGTGATCATCAATCGCATGATGCTCAAGGGGGCAATCCTCCACGGGCCGGTCCAGTGGGGAAAGATTTCCCTCAGGGGTATGGCGGGTTTATTTGGATTGGCTGCGGCATTTACGTGGGTCATGGGTCTTATGGGCTATATCCGTTCTTCCGGGAGGTTGGCGTGGCATGTGAGTGAGTTGATGGCGGATGTTTCTCCCTGGGCCTTTACACCGGACTTTGCGTTTGCGGCGAAGATGGTGACACTCAATATGATGGTGTTCTGGGGCGCGGTGCTCGCCCTATTCTGGATGTGCCAGCGTAACCAGTCGTCTGCGATGGGAGAAGAGTTGGCCAAAGAAGATCCGAGGGTGCTGGCGCCGCCGTCGTCGTCGCAAGAGGCATAAAAATCAAAAGGGGTGGGGGTATGAAGCGAAGGGCTATGATCTGGAGATATCTCACGGTCGGACTAGTGGTCTGTGGAGTTTTCGCGATGGGTGGCGCAGTGACAGCCCAAAGCCAAACCTTGGTTCTGGAGGATTTTCAGGGGAAAGATGCGGAAGGATTTCCATTGAATTGGGAGCATGAGAATCAACGAAGCCAATCCAAGGGGCGGGATGCCTACAAGATTCAGACAGAGAATGGCGTGAACTTTCTTGCGGTGAGGGATGCGGGGCAACGGATCAAGAAAAAGAAGATTGATTGGGACCCGAAGGCCTTTCCGGTCCTCACCTGGCGTTGGCGCCTGCAAAAGGTGACATCGGACACTGAGCCGATTGCGGCCATCTATGCCTCACTGGATACAGATCTAATGTTTATTCCTGTGTTTACGAAGTATGTCTGGAGTGTGAGCAAGCCCGAGGGCACATTGACCGAAGGCGGTATGTTCAGCGGTTCGGAAATCGTGATGCAAAGCGGCACGAAAGCGGTCGGTCAGTGGTTTGAAGAACGTGTGAACGTCTACGAAGATTTCAAACGGATTCACAAACATGAACCGGCTGCCAAAGCCTGGGGTATATCGATCATCGCCGCGTCCGGAGTAGAAATCGATTTCGGCTCGATAGTCGCAAGCGCAGGACGCTAGCAGACTGTCTTCGTTGTTGGTGAAAGGTGAAACGTGAAAATCGGCTGGTTGCTGTGGTTTGTTTAGTTTGTCTTGTTTGTTTGGTTTTTGGTTGAACGAAATTAACCAAATCAACCAAACAAACCAGATGAACCAGGCAAACCACTGGTTCCAGCACCCTGCTAGAGAAATGGACGGTTGTTCGCATGACCGAGTCCGGCAAGAAACAATCGGCGCCTGTATTCAAGATCATTGATATCTTATTTGGCGTGGCCGTGATGGGGACCGTAGGGACGCTCATCGGGATTATTATGGGTGGCGGTATCATGCCGCTGGCGAGTGGGGCGGGGTTGGCGCTCGGCGGAGTCATCGGGTTTATGGGAGGGCGGCGGTTTTTGGCGAGTATTTTGGTGGGGACGCTCTTGGGCGGGGCGCTTGCCTGGCTCATTGCCGGCACAGAGAGAATATCTGTGGGCGCGGGGGCCGGCGCCGCCATGGGCGGATTTCTTGGCGTGCAGATTTCGATGTTGTTGGATATGCGGGCGGCCAAGAAGAAGGCTGTAATCGGAGGAACATAACGTCGTGATGGAAAAGAGGGGAGTACTCATTGGTGCGATCGCGTTTGTCTTTGGGTCGTTCCTCTTGATGATTAGCTTGCTGGTCTATGAGTCTTACAAGTCGAAGCAGATGAAGGCACTGGCCTCGTCGATTACGACCGAGGCTCGACCTGCGCCGAGCAGCATGCCATCGCTGGATTATTCTATGTATAAAACGAAGATAGGCGATGAAGGGCGAGATATGGTGCAGGTTCCCGAAGGCCCGTTCATCATGGGGAGCAAGGACGGC
>JANNXZ010000378.1:0-2011 GCA_031409835.1 Nitrospirota bacterium | reverse complement strand
GATGGCGTCCGGTGATTCTTCAGCCAGGGCGCTTTCCGCCTCATCCGGCTGTTCCGACACCCTGGTCATCATCAAGTCAACGAACCCGGTCAAGGTGAGATGGGGGCGATCAGCCAGTGTTTCGGCCATATCCCTAATCTTTCGCAGATTGGCCACGGCTTGTTCGCCATGGAGCGATGCGGCGGCCAACTCTAGTATGGGTAGTCGTTCGAAGATTAGATCGATGGCGTCAGGCACAGGTCGCAAGGGAGCGAGCTGATGCAGCTCGGCCAAGCGCTCGTAGAGCCGCCCCACCATTCCTGCCTGCGGATGATTCCAGGCTGACAACCAATCTCGTCGCTGGTAGTCCAATCCCTCTCTCTGTTGGAGGGCTAGTAGATCCCGATCCGCCATACCGCCCAAGGGTGAGCGCAAGATTCCGACCAGCGCAATGGTATCGTGCGGGTTGTCAATGACCCGAAGTAGGTTGACCACATCGATAATTTCCTGCCGCCGATAAAAATGCTTTTCCCCGTCAGTAATATAGGCAATGTCGTAGCGACGGAGGGCATCGAGATAGACCTGTGCCTGGGTCAATTTTCTAAAGATCAAGGCAATGTGGCCCGGTTGGAGCGGACCATCGCGACGATCGCGATCCGTGATCGTCGTGCCGGCGAGAAGTTCCTCCTTCAGCCAGCGCGCCAGCGCTTCTGCCTCCGCCCGAGTTGCAGCCTGCACATCAAACTCCTCATCGTCCTCTCCGGGCGTGACGAGGCGAAGCTGTGCCCCGAAAACTGAAACTTCTGGTCTTCGTTGAGGTCTGGCTGCCAGCCGTTCATTGGCAGGCTGAACGTGTTCTGCCGGGTGGAAGAGCCGGTCGAAGACATTGTTGACGACGTCGAGGACAGCCCCGTCGCTGCGAAAATTCGTCACCAGGGAATAATCCACTCCACCACCTGCCAGAATCTTCTCCACCACTCGTTCGAAGGCTTCAATGTCGGCTCGGCGGAACGCATAGATCGATTGCTTGGGATCTCCCACGATAAATAATTTTCCCGGCTCCAAGTCCACGTCCTGCCACGAAGTCTGATGGCTGCCCGCCCGTTCACCGAGGTAAAGGATGATCTCGTACTGCACCGGATCAGTGTCCTGAAACTCATCGACCAGGATCGCCCGATAGGTGTGTTTGATCCGAGCGCGGACGTCCGGATGGTCCCGCAAGAGAATCTTGGCTCGCGCCAACAACCCATCGAATGCGATCCACCCGGAGTTGAGAAACCTATGACGTGCCTGATCGAGGAATGGGTGTACGAGCGCCACCACCTCTTGAAAATATGGCTGGTCAACTGTGAGGAGTTGTTGGGCGAGCCCGATAATGGAGACTGCCTCTTGGAATGCAGCCGCATCCCATCCGGCAGGCGCCTTTCCCAGATCCTTCTCCAAGACCATCCGTTCATCCTGTGTAAGGTGAGCAAGCCCCGGCGATCCTTTCTCCAATAACAATGCCAACCCCTGCACCGCGGCGGCGAGCATCTGTTCCGCCTTACGCCGTTTCGGTCGGTCCTGTGCAGCAAGAAGCATGGCTGCACGACCATGCGTAGCAACGACCCAGTCACGCAAAGCGCCCTCCAGGGCAATGGATCGGCACTGACGTTCCAGCTCATCGAGGTCCACAAAATCCCCGGCGAGGGCAATGGTAAACTGCCGGAGGTCATCAAGGTTAGCGCCAGCCAGCACTCGCCGCCAGCGGTCATGCTGTGATCCGGCTGATCCAAGCTCATCGTTCAACCAACGGTCCCATGATGAGTGAAACAATTCCTTGAATCGTGACCCATCATCCTCTTGAAATGATGGATCAAGTCCAGACTCAATAGGATGGAGCCGCAAGAGATGTGCGGCAAAACTATGCAAGGTGCCGATCTGGGATTTTTCCATCTGCTCAAGCGCCGTCCTTGCCCGTTCGACTACTTGTTCAGCCGAAATATGGTACCGGGTCTGGAAGGTGGCGTTCAGGTCATCTGCCTGCTCGGTC
>JANNXZ010000377.1:0-4381 GCA_031409835.1 Nitrospirota bacterium | reverse complement strand
ATTGAGCAGAAGAAACGGCGGCAGCTCTCATAGACCCATCTCAGCATTGACCATTGACCAATGACATCGCTATCCCCTCAGCTCCACCAGCGCAAACTTTCTGCGGCCGACCTTCAGACGATAGGTTCGTCCTGCCACAATTGCCAGACTGCGGTGGCAGTCGGTCTATTCTCGCTCGTCAACTGCACATAGACCAGACTCACACTGCGGCTGGCACAACTACAGGGTCAGGCACCCGATGCTTATCGCAGGGCTTCGACTTGTCCCATGGCGCGAGCCAGATTCACGCGCGACGCATTGGCCCGATACAATCCATCGATAAGATTGTCTCTCGCGCGCACCAGCGAAAAGGTCGCGTTGGATAATTCCACACTGTTTGAGCTCAGCACGCGAAAGCGTTCTCTGGCGAGCTGGACTTGGGTCACCGCCGCCTTGAGTCCGTCCTTGGCGATCCTGAATTGTTCTTTGGCCGAGGTGAGCGTGACCAACGCTTCTCGCAACTCCATCGTAATTTGTCTCGAGACCATGTTCATCTTGATTTCTTCTTGCAGGAGCTTACTGCGGCTCTCGCCGATCCGCCCCTCCCGTTGGCCGCCGTCAAAGATCGGGATCGACAGGGTCACCCCCACGTTATAGGTGCTGAGCGAATTATTGACCTGGTTCCCGATGAGCCCGTAGTCTCCTTGTGCTTGCAAGGACGGAAGCCGTTCCCCCGTAATCGAACTGAGGGTGAGCGTTGACACCCGAATCCGCTGCTCCTGGGCTTTCATTTCTGGTCGACTGGTGAGCGCCACCTCCATGGCATAGTCCTGAGTCGGAATCGGCTCCTCAGGCGCTTTGAGTTCATCGGTGAGGACGAGCTTCACATCAAAGTTGATGCCCACGGCATTGATCAGAATCAGCTTGGTCCGCTCGACATCGCTCTTGGCCAACTCCAATCGTTGTCGCTCGTTCTCCAATTGGGTTTCCAGGCTCGCGGCATCGAGACCCGTGGCCATCCCGCCGCTCTGGCGGCTCTTGATGAAGGCCACGAGTTCTTGATACAGCTCCACATTCGCCGTCCGCGCGGCTACGGTTTCGTAGTTCCGCAAAACGTCCAAATAATTCAAGGCGACCGTCGCCATGGTGTCATTCTTCGTCGTCTCGGCTTCTCCTTCTGAGACGGCCAAGGCCGCGCGCGACGCGCGCCAGCGCTCGATCAGACTCCAACTGAAGAGCGACTGTGACAGGGTGGCCCGGGCATCGGCGATATCGAATGGTTGGGTACGAACCGGCGCGCCGCCGATGGTGCCGAGAAAGAAGGTTTGATTCGTGAACTTTGAAGAGCCCGCGATGTTCGGTAATAACGCGCCGAGTTGCGTTCTCGAGGCGCCGCGCGCCGCTTCGATACGTGCTTTATACAATTGCACGTTAGGATTTTTGTCCACCGCCGCCTCAAGGGCGTCCTGTAAACTCAGGTTCAGTATCGGCATCTCTTGCGGAATCTGCGGAGCCGACTCGGCAGCCGGACTGCGCACGGCACACAGAACACCCGCCACGAGGACTCCCCCCAGAACGCTCGCGTAAATTCGCATACGGGCACATCCCTTTCACTAACAGGCTCTGGTTGCTCTGGTGTAGTTGGTTTGTCCCATTTATTTGCCTGAACTAGACCAACTGGATAAACCAAAGGTCATGGATTCTCTACGGACGAGAGGCGAAACTCCACGGTGCAAGCCAGGCCGGCAGCAATCGTATTATTCGGATTCGGCATTTCCAAACGCACGCCAAACGTGCCGCTGGCGCTATCGACGACCTTATTCACGACCATGATCTTCGCGTGATAGACGGATTGCCCTTTTCCTTCCGGACGCACATCGGCCCGCATGCCTGTTTTCAATTTCCCCAGCAGCGAGAGGGGCGCATACACCTCCACCCGTAATGGATCGACCTGCGCCAGCTTCATCACGGGCGTCTGACGAGCCAGCTCACCGGGAGAGAGCAGCCGATCCACCACCACGCCAGTAATCGGGCTCCGAATTGTGCGCAGGGACAACGCTGCCATGGCCCGATGCCATTCCAGCTCAGCCAGGCGCTTGTTTTCCGAGGCCTCCTGATACGACATTTCCGCCAAGGCCTTTTCCGTCTGGGCCTCATCCACGTCGTGTCGGGCGATCGCGTTGGTCTTGAACAAATCCATGGCCCGTTCGAGCTTTCGACTGCTGAACCCGACCTTCACCTGACTGCCTTTCAGCACCGCCTCTGCCTCCGCCTTGGCTTTCGCCAACATGCCGGTCGCCTCTTCCAGACTCGATTCGAGCGTCACAATCACCTGTCCCTTCGTCACCCAATCTCCGCGGTCCACAGGTACCGTTTGAATCAGCCCCTCCACGGGAGTCCCGATGGAAATCTCGGCAAAGGGTTTGATCACGCAGGCCATTTCAGCCGCCCACAGAGGTGGTGCCGTCAGGGCACAGAGAATCACCGCCACGGTCAGTCTGCTCATCGCACCCAGCCGTCTCAGCCGACATTGTTGCACTGATCTCACGTCCTCGATTTCCGATACCCTATCCATCAGATCGCCCTCTGTTCTGTAGGCTCCTTCGTCGAATACTCCACCGAATGACCATCATGCAGCCTCCCATGCCTCATTCCAGTCGTCCTGAAAATGCGAGCGAGGTTTCCAACTGATCCTCATGCTGCAACAGATCCCTGCGAATCCGTATATGCAGGGACTCGGCGGACCGCTGGGCTTGTCGTACGAGAAACGCCGCCACTGTGCCCTGCAACGGCTTTCCTCGCCTCACCAGCGCGCGAGCCATCCATCGCCACAGCAGGCGACGCGACGTCGTCAGGAGCTCATCCTCCAGCGAGGTGACCGTCTCAAAACTGCCGGGGTCTCCCTGGCGACCGCTGCGGCCATAGAGCTGCCGATCAATGCGCCCGGCCTCGTGTCGCTCCGTCGCCAACACATACAGCCCCCCCGCCTTCGCCACCTCCGGTAGCAACTTGATATCCGTGCCGCGACCGGCCATGTTTGTCGCGACCGTGACGCGCCCGGGCTGGCCGGCCTTGGACACGATATCGGCCTCTTCCTTGTCCTGCCGGGCGTTGAGGATCACGTGCGGGACCCCCGCCGCAGTGAGTTTCTCACTCAGGAGCTCAGATGCAGACACCGACTTCGTCCCCACCAGCACCGGCCGCCCGCGCTGATGAAGCCCCGCAATACGTTCCACGACGGCGTCCCACTTTTCCTCCGCCGTCGAGAACAGCCTCTCCCCTACTCCACGCCGCTGTAGCGGACGATTGGTTGGAATCGTCACGGTGGCCAGGCGATACACCTGCCACAATTCGGTGGCGATTTCCTGTGCGGTGCCGGTCATCCCGGCGAGCCACAAGTAGCGGCGAAAGAATCGTTGATAGGTGATCCGTGCCAGCGACGAGTGCATTGGCGTGAGCGGACAGGCTTCCTTCAATTCGATCAATTGGTGGAGCCCCTGTTCCCACGACCGGTCCCCCATGATGCGTCCGGTGTACTCGTCGATAATCTGGATTTTCTCGTCCCTGACGAGATAATGGGCATCGCGATGGAACAAATGGAGGGCCGTGAGCGCCTGGCGGACGAGTTCGTGACGCCGCCGCGGCCCGGTCCAGAAGCCGGTAAGATCCTTCGCACGTACCGCCAACTGGGCCTGGCCGGCCTGCGTCAGGCGAATGCTCCGTTCCCGCAGGTCAATCTCGAAGTCGTCTCCGCGTGTGAGGGCGCGCGCGAGCACCAGGGCCGTCTCATAGATCGGCTTCTCAAGCACCTGCCCACCGCTGCCGGAGATAATGAGCGGAACACGCGCCTCATCCACCAGGATGCTGTCGGCTTCGTCCACAATGCCAAAGCACAATCCCCGGAGCACCAAATTCCGGAGTCGTGTGGCATCGCCATACAGTTTCTCCAGCTGGAGTTGAATACGATTGGGTTGCCGCCCTACGGCCAGCCGATCCCGCAGATAATCAAACGCCAGCTCCTTATTGGTGCAGTAGGTCACGTCACAGGCATAGGCCGCGCGGCGCGCCACGGGATCTTGCTCGTGCGTGATCACCCCCACCGTCAGGCCCAGCATGCGATAGATCGGACCCATCTCGTCCGCATCGCGCGCCGTGAGATAATCGTTCACGGTAATAATATGCACCGGCACGCCGGCCAGGGCTGCCGTTGCGGCAGCCAACGTGGCCGTCAACGTCTTGCCTTCGCCCGTCGCCATCTCAGCCACACAGCCATTGAGCAAGACCCATCCACCGAGAATCTGCACATCATAGTGCCGTTGCCCGATCGTCCGCTGGGCTACCTCCCTCACCAGAGCAAAGGACCGGAACACCAACTCGTTGCTGAAGCCATCGCGCCGGAGCC
>JANNXZ010000376.1:0-5166 GCA_031409835.1 Nitrospirota bacterium | reverse complement strand
GTCCTGGGTACAAGCTACTCATGTGTTCATTCTGAACCATGTAGAGAATGCCACTCCCTTCCAGCAAACTTCTAATCATCGCCAGTTCACCCATGCTCTGCGGCTCAGTGAGACGGATCATCGGCATGCGACGCACTCCATATTGAAACCGGCAACGGAGAATTGAGCCTCCGCCGTTTCATTGCTTTTTAACTCCATCCCATTTACACACACGACGAGCTACTGAGTTTCTGTAAATTGCACACGGCGCTCCTTACCAGGACCGCCAGAAACCGTCAATACACGTTTCCATTCTCGGATCTGATACACCGCCCAGGCAGGAGATTGGCCTTTAAAATAGGCATCCGGATCTTCCCCACTGGCATTGAGAAAGATCGGCTCCGTGAAGCCTTCTTCCAACACATAGTCGAGGAGACAGTCCGTCACAAAACCAGACCCTTGCAGCGACACCTCTGCAAGCATCGACAGAATGTCTTCTGGGTTCTGTATCGTCATCTGATTCATTGAAATCCTCCGCGCCATCGAATTGTAACGAGTCGTTCACCGGGAAGGCAACAAACATGACACGCCCCATGACGAAAAGCCGATTTCAAGAAGAACTCTTGCGTATGATGGACCGTAAGCATCATTGGGCATGGCCGGCATTTGCCGATGGAAGAGTGACCGTCGATCAACTCGCTCGCCACTTTCAACAGG
This sequence comes from Nitrospirota bacterium, assembly GCA_031409835.1. Lineage (GTDB taxonomy): Bacteria > Nitrospirota > Nitrospiria > Nitrospirales > Nitrospiraceae > Palsa-1315. The sequence continues at coordinate 4,470 of JANNXZ010000376.1, read as the reverse complement.
AGTACGGCGTCTACGTGCGTGACTTTCCTGTATTTCTGGCGCGCATTCATGGGCAGAACCCTCCGGCCCCGATCCGCCGGATGCTTGCCGAGAATATTTACGAAGAAGACACCGGAGGGCTCTCGCTGGGAAAGTCGCATCCAGAATTGTTCCTGACGATGATGGCGGGCCTTGGATTGCCGGCGCATGATTTTGACCAGGTACGCCTCCTACCCGCCAGTCGGCGCTATCGCGCCTGGCTGGACCGTGTCTCGAATAGCCGAGATTGGGTCATCGGAGCAGCGGCCCTGACTGTCTTCGTAGAAGGCAGCGTGAAGGATCGCGCCGAAATCGCCGACCCCTCCAAACCGAAGACCGCCGAAGAAATCGAAGCGATTGTCCAACGCCATCCTCTGGTGCGATACCACGGACTACCCCTTGATTCCATGGATCTGATTCGCGCACACCAAATGGTCGAGGCCGGACACCGTCATGATGCCTACGCCATGGTGGTGAATTACGCCACGACACGTACTCAACAGCAAGCCGTGCTGAGCTGCCTCAAAAAATGCCTCACGCTCTGGCAGGCCTATCGCGATGCAATCGCCAAAACCTGTGGAATAAAAAAGAACTAATTGTGCCTTGGCAGACCCATCTTGCATTTTTGTTTCTTGTTCTCATCTTCAGCCATCCACCACTAGCCATCAGCGCTCTTCCTTCCAACGACATGGCACTGGTGCCTGCCGGAGAATTCCTGATGGGAAATCCGGTCGGCAGCGATGGTCTTCCTGACGAACAGCCACAACGCCTCGTCTACACCGCATCGTTCTTGCTCGACCGCTACGAGGTCACGAACGATTCCTACGCGCGATTTGTCCAGGCGACCGGGCATCGTGCGCCGGCGAACTCCAGCCCTGCCTCCACATTGTGGGAAAACACTGCACCGATCTCCGGCATCGATAACCATCCCGTGGTGAATGTCAGTTGGGAGGATGCCGTGGCCTACTGCACATGGAGAGGCAAGCGCCTGCCGACCGAGGCGGAATGGGAAAAGGCCGCGCGCGGCTCCGATGGCCGTCGCTACCCCTGGGGAAACGAGTGGGATTTTAGGAAAGCCAACAGCGCCAGCTATTGGGCGGAACGAACCATCGACTTTCAAAGTGGCGCGGACTGGGACGCCTTCTGGATCAAGGGCGAGGGAGCGAAGATTTCTACAGAAAAAGGCATTCGGGGACAAGTGCTCACCATGCCGGTCGGCAGCTTTCCTGAGAGCGTCAGTCCCTATGGCCTCCTCGACATGGCAGGCAACGCCGCGGAATGGGTGCAGGATTGGTATAACCCAAACTACTACAAAGAGGCCGCCCTCTCAGATCCCCAAGGACCTCCTCGCGGGGCAATCAAAGCCATGCGCGGCGGATCCTGGCTCAAACCGGCTATCAGTCTTCGCGCGAGCGACCGCGACTGGGGCACGATGGACAGCCGCCCAAGCGGAACCGGTATCCGCTGCGCGAAGGATGCGTTCTAGCAGGCTGCTGAAAAAGTCCGCCAGCTTCGTTCTCGCATCGTTCAGACCCTCAACGTACCCCAACGGGTACGCGTCGGGCCTTCACTCGCTGCGGCCTTGCTGAACGGCCTTTTTGAGCAGCCTGCGGGATCTCACCGGGCCAGCAGATACTCAACCCGTTCGGTCCTCACCACCGGCATGATGATGCCCACACCTTCCTCATCATGGGAAAAGTCGTAGACTAGAGACTCATCGGGAATAAGCCGCCCCACCATCGCAACCTCAACGTCGATTTTCCGTCCGGCATCGAGCTGTCGGCGGAGCACGTCACGGGTGCCTGGATCAGGAATCGCGACGAGATTACTCGGAACCTCTTCTGGTTTGAATCGGACAACACCCCATCTGGTCGGCGTGAAGATTGGCCCAATGGCCAGGCTAAACCCGCCTGTCGTTGGATCGTAGCGCGAGAGTTCCGCTGACCATAGAAAGACCACCGTCCACTGAAGCGCCTTCTTCCCTGCACGCTTCGCATCACGCTCCCGGTTCAGCGTAAACAGCCGCTCATCATGGTCTGAGTCGTGATGGCCACGGCCGTAGACCTGGCCCCAATTCGGAGGGCTTCCATCCAGTGCGTCGAGAAATTGTTCAATTGCGTGTGGATCGATCAGGAAATGGCAGTCCCGCGGCAGGATGGTATGAAGATCCTTGCGCGCAATGGTCAGGAGAGGTCTCGTACCGAGAGCGTCTTCAGCCCACCCCGCTCCAACCGATCCTACGGTCAGGAAAAGAACCATGATGACCGAGAGAGCCCACATGGGATGAGATCACTCCGTTGCGGCAGCGACAGCCCGTTCAAAACTCGTGCGAAGGGCAGCGACCGCCGGCTGTTCAGCTGTCAACACTCCGCATTCAATCAGCACTGCCAGACGAGGGTGTGGATCGAGGCGGCGCAAGGCCTGGCTCGTGAACCCGCCGGACTCAATAACTTTTCTATAGGCATCCAACCACGAGTCGGTCACGGCGCGCAGTCCGGCATCAGTCGGCTTCATCCGGCCAAGCTTGACCTGTTCAAGCAGTTTGGTGAGTGGATCGGACTGAGAGATGGCCGCAATCGCGCGCTGCAATGCCTGGTCGCCAGACTCCACCGTCAATTCGTGGAACAAGAGCCGGGGCCACGGGGATCGCCGCAACTTCCACAGGCGCCTCCCCCGCTGCCTGGCAGCACCCAGCCATCCGTGCCGCCGACCCCGAACGAAGAGATTTGTTTCTCCAACTTCGTGGTGTTGCACTTTGGACAGGCAGCTTGTGTGGCACCGTACACCAACAGCTCGAACCGATGATTGCATTCCCCGCAGACATATTCGAAGATAGGCATAGATCAGTCTCCTTATTCTGAAGGTATTATAAGATCAGCCCGACCACTTCGCAATCGGGCAGTCTCCAAGGAGTTGTATGCACCAAGAAGAAAAAACCTTTACCCTTCGGTTTAGCCTGGAAGCATCCTTTTCCGACGACTATGAGGGCGAGGAAGAGAACCAGGCCTGGGTGCGAGAGTGGGAAGCGCGAATCAAACCGGATCTCCTCAAGGTGCTTTTCGAATCGTTGCGGCAGCACCGTTCCTGGCAGACGCACGTGCGCAATCGTGGAAAATCCCCTGCCGACGAAATTGAAGTCGTCCTCGCACGGGACTTTTCCAAACCACAGGGATTTAGCCTATCATCATGACACCCCCTCCCCTCGGTCTGTATCTTCACATCCCCTTCTGCCGGCAGCGATGTGACTTCTGCGCCTTCTACCTTGAAATCCATCGCGAGGACCGCGCAAAAGTCTTTGTTCAATCCCTCATACATGAGATTGAACTATCGGCGCAGCAACACGTAGCCGCCGGCCGTCCCATCCAGTCCGTCTATTTCGGGGGTGGCACACCGACGGTGCTCGCCGTGACTCAGCTTATCGCGATCCTGTCCGAGATTCGGAAACAGCTCACCCTTGCCTCAGACTGTGAGATCACCGTTGAGGCGCACCCCTCGACAATCTCCGAGCAGGATCTCGTTCAACTGCTTCAGGCCGGCGTCACCCGCATGAGTTTTGGCGCGGAATCGATGGAGGACGGCGACCTGACTCGGATCGGACGGCCCGGCGCCGTCCATGAGACCATCACAGCAGTGACTCAGGCCAGAGCCGCCGGATTCACCAACATCAATCTCGATGTCATGTACGGGCTCCCCGGCCAAAGCCTGGAGAGCTGGCAACGGACTCTGGCCCACTGTCTTACGCTGGCGCCCACGCATCTGTCCTGCTATGCCCTCACGGTCGAAGAGGATACGAGGCTCGCGTCCAATATCCAGCGCCGACGGAGTCCAGCCCCAGATGAAGATCTTCAGATTGAAATGGACGAGGCCGCGCAACGGATGCTCGTCGACGCCGGCTATGAGCGGTATGAAGTGTCGAACTATGCCAACCCGGGATATGCCTGCCGGCACAATCTGCTCTATTGGACCAATGGAGAATACCTTGGATTGGGGCCGAGCGCACAGTCCTATCTGGACGGAACACGATTCGGCAACGTCGCCGACCTCGCGGCCTACAACACATCGCTCGCGGCAGATCGCCTTCCTATCGAAGATCGAATCAGGCTCTCGGAAGAGCAACAACTCCGCGACGCTGTGATTTTTGGATTACGCCTGATCCGAGGCATTCCTTCACGACATCTTCATCAACATGCCGTGAACTACGGGCATGCAGCAGTCACCGCACAATTGCTCTCTCAACAGTTGATTGAAGAAGACGGTGAGCGAAGCAGACTCTCGGCACGAGGTAGACTACAGGCAGACACGATCGCCAGTCAGCTGTATTAACAGCAGACTGGTTTGTTTGGTTCATCTGGTTTCTTTGGTTTATTTGGTTGAATCCGACTAACCGAAAAAACCAGACAAACTTTTCTGATTAACGATCCCGGCGGCTCAATTGACTTTTTACTTGGGCGG
>JANNXZ010000375.1:0-3201 GCA_031409835.1 Nitrospirota bacterium | reverse complement strand
GAAGACACTACCGCGTTCAGGATGGCGGAAGGATCGTCCGATATCCCCTCCCTGGCCAATCTTCCCTGGTGGGATCTGCTGCGTGATGAGCAGTTGCAGGGCTTGATCAAGATGGCACTGGCAGAGAACAGGGATCTCCGGCAAGCCGTCGCGACGGTCGAGGAGTTTCAAGCCCGCGCCTTCATTGCAAGGTCTGACTTCATGCCAGGCATCTCAGTTTCGGGCAATGCCCCGGTGTTCGGACGCAAGACGGTATTCCTCGTTCCGGGGTTCGCCAACCCGTTCAATTATTACCTTCAAGGCAATCTGTCGTGGGAACTCGACATTTGGGGGCGCATTCGTCGATCGAACGAAGCGGCTCGCGCCGATCTCCTCTCGAAAGAAGAGAACCGCCGAGCGGTGACGATTCAACTAGTGAGCGCGGTTGGTGAGGCCTATTTCAATCTGCTCCAGTTCGACGCGCAGCTCGATATCGCGAAACGGACGGTGCAATCCTGGGAGGAATCGGTCCGCATTTCCCAGGCTCGTCTGAAGCAGGGATTCAGCTCGCGTCTGGATATGGATCAGTTCGAAGCGGAGAGAGCCCATGCCGCAGCCCGAACGGCCGAACTCGAACGGCAAATGGTGCAAGCAGAAAACCAATTGAGCGTACTGCTGGGCCGCAAGCCCTTTGCCATTACCCGCGGCCGGTCCTTGTACGAACAGGTCATGCCTCCGGAAGTTCCCGCCGGTTTGCCCTCGGAACTCTTGCAGCGACGGCCCGATCTGTTGCAAACCGAGCAGCAGCTCGCGGCAGCCACGGCGCGCATCGGCGCGGCAAAGGCCGATCGCTTTCCAAAAATCACGCTCACGGGCCTGCTCGGTTCGGCTAGTCCGCAGTTGGCGAAATTCTTTTCAGATCCCGCTTTCTACGGCGTGGGGGGGGCCGGTTTCATCGGCCCGCTCCTGAACGCTCAGATGCTGGGGTTTCAGCAGGAAGCAGCTGAGGCGCAAGCCAAGCAAGCGCTTGCGCAGTATGAGCAGAGCATCCTCATTGCTTTCCGCGAGGTCGAGGATTCTCTCGTAGCCGTCCGCACAGCGCGAACGCAGAACGACGCGCAACAACAACAGGTCACGGCGCTGCAATCGGCGCTGAAGTTGGCCGAACTCCGCTACAAAGGTGGTCTGGCCAATTATCTCGACGTACTCGTATCTCGGCGCAATCTGTTCGAAGCTGAATTGGCTATGACCAGTTCACGCCGCCTGCATCTCGTCTCGGTCGTGCAACTCTACAAAGCGCTGGGTGGCGGATGGTCTCCCGAGATAGACCGACCCAAGGGCGACAGCAAAGGATCGTGAAGGCATGGAAAATCCGGCTGACAATCAATACCCGATCCATGACGTGTTGCGTCGGCGTTGGAGTCCACGCGCATTCGACGATCGGCCCATCGAGCCGGAGAAGCTGCGGAGTCTCTTTGAAGCGGCACGGTGGGCGCCCTCATCGAATAATGGGCAGCCCTGGCGATTTCTGGTTGCCACGAAAGACAACAAGATTGAGCACGATCGGTTGTTCAACTGCCTGGTCGAAGGCAATCGGCAATGGGCGCATCGTGCATCGGTGCTGCTGTTGTCTGTGGCGAAACTGCAGTTTGAAGATGGCTCGCCGAATCGCCATGCGCTCCATGACACAGGCATGGCGGCAGAAAATCTCGCCGTTCAGGCTACGGCGCTTGGGCTTGTTGTCCATCAGATGGCGGGCTTTCTGATCGATCAGGCGAGAGCAGACTGTCAAATTCCAGAGGGCTATGAGCCGGTGGCCATGATGGCGATCGGGTATCCAGGCGATCCCGCGCTACTGTCGGACCGCCTGCGTGCGCGGGAAACTCAACCGAGAGTCCGCAAGCCAGCGACAGAGTTCGTATATTCAGCAACCTGGGAACAACCGTCGTCCATTTTTCGATAGAAGAAAGGCAAAGAAGGCATCATGGCCGCACTGAGTGGAAAAGTTGCGATCGTTACTGGGGCGTCCAGCGGGATCGGACGGGGGATAGCAGAACGACTGGCCGAAGATGGGGCTATTGTGGTGGTGAATTACGGAACGAGCGTGGAGAAAGCGCAGCAAGTCGTCACGGGCATTCAGGCTAAGGGTGGCAAGGCGGTTGCGGTACAGGCAGATATGAGCCAGGTATCTGAAGCACGGCGACTGGTGATCGAGACGGTGAAGCAATTTGGCCGGCTCGACATTCTCGTCAACAATGCCGGGCGATTTATGCCCAAGGCGCTTCTCGACACGACCGAGGCTGACTTCGATCAGATCATTGCCTTGAACGCCAAGGGCCCCTACTTCGCGATGCAAGAAGCGGCCAACGTGCTCAAAGAAGGTGGCCGCATCGTGAACATTTCGACCGATGGAACCCATTTGAGTTTTCCTGGTGCGACGGCTTATCTTGGCAGCAAAGGCGCATTGGAGCAGTACACAAGGGGGCTGGCGCAGGAACTCGCCCCGCGAGGCATTACCGTCAACACGGTCTCGCCGGGTTTTACCGAGACGGGCATGATGACGGACCAATTTCGCCAGATCGGTATACAGATGTCGCCGTTGAAGCGGCTTGGTCTCCCCAAAGACATTGCCGACGTGGTGGCGTTTGTGGTTAGTGAAGAGGCGCGGTGGTTGACGGGCCAGAATATCCACGCCGGCGGCGGCATTGTCATGTAGCAGGATGCTGAAAAAGTCCGCCAGCTTCGTTCTCGCGTCGCTCAGAGGCTCAACGTACCGAAGCGTACGCCTCGCCTCTTCGCTCGCTGCGGCCTTGCTGGACAGCCTTTTTGAGCATCCTGCGGCTTTGTTACCATCGGCGCCAACACGGAAGATTCCAATCGTATATTGTGTCTAAACCGAGTTTTTCCGAAGCCCGGTAGGAGGGAACGAATGGGGCGGCAGAATATTTCTACTGGTGGTCCGTGGGAGAGCAAACTTGGGTATTCGCGAGCGGTGCGAGTCGGCGCCTCGATATCCGTCTCCGGCTCGACGGCCATGACGGCGGCAGGTCTGGTCGGCAAGGGAGATCCCCATGCTCAGACGATTCAGACGTTGAAGACGATCGAAACGGCGCTCCAGCAGGCAGGCGCTTCACTCGCCGATGTGGTCCGAACGCGCATGTACTTGGTGAACATCGATCAATGGCAGGATGTGGGCCGAGCCCATGGTGAAGTGTTCGGGAC
>JANNXZ010000374.1:0-2417 GCA_031409835.1 Nitrospirota bacterium | reverse complement strand
GCCACATGATGGAGCAGGTGCTCATGAATTTAGTATTGAATGCGGTGCAAGCGATGAAAGACGGAGGAGTGCTGACGATCCGAACGTCCGTGGCTGAAGGAATCTGTCTGATCGACGTGCGCGATACAGGATCGGGCATTCTGCCGGCGATCCTGCCGAGGATCTTCGATCCGTTCTTTACGACGAAGAGCGAAGGCGAAGGAACCGGACTCGGCCTGTCGGTCAGTCTTGGCATTGTCGAGCGCCACGGAGGAAAGATCCTGGTAGACAGCGAAGTCGGAAGAGGGACGACCTTTACCCTCTGCCTGCCTGTTTCCCGGGAACGTTCGTTGATGGAGCGGGTATCATGAAAGGGCTCAAGATTTTACTGGTTGATGATGAACCGCTGATGCGGCTGTCGATGGTCGATGCGTTGGAGACGATCGGCCATGATATCGAGGCGGCGGCATCCGGGACGGAAGGGCTCGACGTCATCCGCCAACGGCTATTCGACCTGGTGATCACCGATCTGCGGCTGCCCGGCGCGGACGGGCTCACGGTGCTCACAGCGGCCAAAGCGCAGTCGCCTCACACGGAGGTCGTGGTGATTACCGCCCATGGATCGGTGGAAACGGCGGTCGGGGCCATGAAACTCGGCGCGTTCGACTACATCACGAAGCCGTTCCAGATGGACGAATTGTTGTTGATCGTCGAACGGGTGGGCGGCGTTGTCACCTTGCGGCGTGAAAATCAAGATCTCAAAGCGGTGCTGGAAGACAAGTTCAGCTTTGGGGGCATTCTCGGGGCGAACAACCACATGCGGGCCGTGCTCGAGAAGATCAAGCTGGTAGCAGGAACAGATTCGACGACGCTGATTCTTGGAGAGAGTGGAACCGGGAAGGAACTGGTCGCCAATGCGATTCATCAAAACAGCCCCCGCAGCCACTACCCCTTGATTAAAGTCAGTTGTGCGGCGCTTCCGGAAACCTTATTGGAAGCGGAACTCTTCGGCCATGAGAAGGGGGCGTTTACGGGGGCGGTGCGGCAGCGGCGTGGGCGGTTTGAGCTGGCGCATCGAGGCACGTTATTTCTCGATGAAATTGGGGAAATCTCGCCGGTCATTCAGGTGAAACTCTTGCGGGTGCTTCAGGAAAGGCAGTTTGAGCGCGTCGGAGGAAACGACACGATTCACGTCGACGTGCGCCTGGTCTGCGCGACGCAGAAAGACCTTCGAAAGGAAGTGGCTCAAGGGCGGTTTCGAGAGGATCTATTTTATCGGCTCAACGTCGTGCCCGTCGTGATTCCGCCGCTGCGTCAACGGCAGGAAGACATCATGATCATCGCCGAACACATGTTGAAGACCTGCGCCGGCAAGATGAATAAGGCCTTGAAAGGGTTTTCTCCCGCAGCGCGCGAACTGTTCTTGCGCTATTCCTTTCCGGGGAACGTGCGGGAACTGGAGAACATGGTCGAGCGTGCGGTGGCGCTGGGGCGGGATCGTGAAGCGATCCAGCCGTCCGATCTGTGCGGGTTTCAATCCTGTCCCTATACGGGCGGGGTACCACAAGAATCGTGCGGATTCTGTAGCGAAGGGCTGACAGGGCAGAAGCGAGAGGAACGCCCGTTGACCTCGTTGGCCACGGCGAGGGAACAGTTCGAGAAAGAATATATTGTGTCGGTGTTGGAGCGAGTGGACGGCAGTCGCACCACAGGCGCGAAGATTCTCGGCCTCTCGCGCAAAGCCCTATGGGAAAAGTGCAAACGCTACGGGATTCCTTCGGCGAGAGATGAGGAGTAGGGAGCGGCCAGGTGCCCTTCTTGCTCGCAGAACGCGCACGTTCAGAAAGTGCTCGTTCGATGCGCGCAGTCAAGGGCCGCCTCGGCCACTCCCTTTAATAGATGTGTGGAGTATAGGAGGGGAAGGGGGCTGATGATCTTCTGTGCTCGCGCAACGCGCGGTCGCGGACTCCCCTCGTTGGACGCGCGCACGTGATGAAAACGTAGAATGTCCCTCTTCCTTTGCCTCCTGTTTTAAGCATGAGCCGAAATGAGAATTTGCTCGTTCAAGATTAAAAATTACAAGAGCTTCCTGGAACCGAGAGAGTTGACACTTGAGGATGGCTTTAACCTTATCGTCGGCCAGAACAACGTGGGCAAAACGGCCTTACTAGAGGGGTTGTCTCTCGGATTCCTCGGTAAGCCACATAGGAGTCAGTTAACGGCGCTAACACCCTCTGCTCTTATTAACCCACTTTCATCTGGGCTGGTCAAACTTGCCGTCAGTGGGATCGAACTAAGGGAGCTTCTCCTTGGGATTGGTGGGGAGTTCCATGTTCCGATCCCAGCGGAACCTTCGGTCTTTCAGAATGATGCCTATAGGGCGCTTGAGGCAATTCTCTCCAGAGACGAAACACACTTCACGCTAGGGCTCAATGCAT
>JANNXZ010000373.1:0-3768 GCA_031409835.1 Nitrospirota bacterium | reverse complement strand
TCGACTTGGCGCTTGAGCATGGTGCGCAAGCGATTGCTGATTTGATCTTGTTCGCCTGGGGGTAGGGCCGTTGCGGAGAACACGGTGACTTGCTGAGTGCCTTTCGACGCATCGGCAAGTTTCGCGAAGGCCTCGGCGATTTCAGGAAGAAAGCCGACGCGATTTTTCTTCACTAACTGTTCGAGAAAGGCTTTTCCTATGGGAGGACACCCCAAACGCGAACCGAGCTCTGCAAGGACGGCAATTTTGTCTTCTGCCCCAAAGCTCGGTGAGGCCACGACATGGCGCAACTCGACTGAATCCTTGATCGCTCGCCCTAGCTCCGTTAAGGCCGCACGGGTTGGGTCGATGGTGGATTGGTCGAGTAACTCGAAAAGCGCTTGCGCATAACGTCGCGCCACTGCTGTCTTAATCACTATGAACGATCCGTTCGCTCTTTAATTATAGAAAGGGGGTAGCCTTCGTGGCTCGCACGAAAAGCAGCGCGACAAATTAGCATTGGCAGACGAGGGCTGTCAATATGACGGTGTGGATCGAGCGAAAGCTAAAATGATTGGATGATGCCGCCGCCCAGCACGCGATCGTTTCGATAGAAGACGGCCGACTGTCCCGGGCTTAATGCGCGTTGTGGCGCATCGAAGACAATATGAAGAGTACCGTCTGAGCAAGACTGGACGGTTGCAGGCGTGGCAGGCGTGGCATACCGGACTTTGACTTCGACCCCTGTTGATCCACTAAGCAGCGAGGAATCAAAGAGATTGAGATCTGCGACATCGCATTGACCGCGACGAAGAGATTCTTCTGCTCCAAGGACGACAGTATTGGTCGCAGGCTGTACTTGCTGCACATAGAGCCTGCGGCCGGCCGCAATACCGAGGCCTCGTCGTTGGCCTGGCGTATAAAAGGCGATCCCCTCATGGTCGCCTAAATATCGTCCCTCATTGTCCACAAAGGCTCCCGGCTTCTTGGCGATAGGCGCTTCTTTCTCGATAAAGGTTCGATAATCGCCGTGGCTCACGAAGCAGATCTCCTGACTTTCCTTCAATTCATCCATGGGAAGGCCCAAGGCCTCTGCTTCCATCCAGACGTCCGTCTTCTGCATGCCTCCCACAGGAAAGAGAAGGCGGTTGAGCCATGACTGACGAAGCCGATACAGGAAATAGCTTTGATCTTTCTTGGGATCGGCTGCTCGCTGGAGAGTCGGCAGCCCCTCGGATTCACCGATACGAACATAGTGGCCGGTGGCCACAAAGTCGATCCCGCGTGCATCCGCAAGCTCAACGAGACTTCGCAGTTTGACTCGTTCATTGCACCGGACGCAGGGATTGGGTGTTGTGCCTTCGAGATAGCCGGCAATAAAGTCGTCGATCACGCCGGCACGAAAGGTTTCTCTTGTGTCGATGACTTCATGCGGGATCTTCAATGTCTGCGCGACATACCGAGCAATACCGACCTTGCAGCAGCCACGTTCTTCCCAGCGCTTAGAGGCCGCGACGGTTTCGTCTTCGTGCTCCCAGACCTGAAGCGTGACGCCATGAACGTCGTAGCCCTGGCGAACCAGGAGCGCTGCGGCGACAGAGCTATCCACTCCACCACTCATGCCAAGGAGAACCGTAGGGCGAACCATAGGGTCGCTATTGTACTGAGGAGAGAGGAAAAGGGCTAGAGGGGTGCTCCTCGCAGCTAATGGGCAGATGCAACGAGGCTGGGAGCCACGTCGACCGAGAGGGCGCGTTCGACGCTCCAATTATGAGCGCCCATGTCGCACATGCCATGGAAGCGAGAGCCTTCTTCGATCGCAATGACCGGGGTCCGGATATCGCCGACAAGAACGCCGGGCTTCAGAATGTGAATCTTTTCAAGGGCAGTGATGGTGCCATTGATTTTGCCGCTATTCATAAGCACGCCAGCTGACACGATGCCCTCGATCACGGCGTGCTCTCCGACGATTAATGTTCCGGTTATATATATCTCGCCGTCAACGTGTCCATCGATCCGGACGGTGCCATCAAAACTCACGACGCCCTTGAAGTCCACGCCCCTCCCCAGGAGCGTAATATTATCGCTGCCCTGTTCGGCTTGCTGGCCCCGGTCTTTCGATGCCCACATGATCGCCTCCCAATACTCCTCCCGCACCGACAACATGCAGGATAAATACCTAAATATTAAATTTCCCCCTAACCATTGGCTCGCTTAATGCCAGGGGGCATGATCATTCCGACAGGATGTAGAGAGATGTCCCGAGGGAGCTCACGCACGCCGTGAGCCATTTCAAGTGCGCCGTTGAACAGAACCCCATCTTCCATTGAAAGGACCGGCGACTTGACGCTCCCATTCATGACGGCCGGGGCCTGGAGCTTGATGCAGTCTTTTGCAACGACTTCTCCGGTGATCTTTCCCTTAGACACAATAGTCCCGGCGGTGATTTTTGCCTGGATGATAGCGTCTTCACCGACGAGCAGCATGCCATCAGTATGAATTTCTCCGTCGAGATAGCCATCGATTCTTACCGTTCCACTATAGGAGATGGTGCCTTTGAACTCAACGCCTTTTCCCACAAAGGCGTTAATATCTCCGTCCCCGTCGGCAATTGAGCTGGCAGCGACTATGGTCACCTTTTCGCCTCCCTGCTCGGCTGAGCTCATCTCTTCTTTTTTTTCCTGCCCCCACATGAATGTGTCTCCTCGAGTCGGTAATTCCACTAGTTCATCGCGGTTATGATGCAGTTATGGAAAATAATCGATCAGAATGAGCATGGTTACAAGTACGTAAGAGCAACAAGCATACCGCTATATCTGTATGATGTCCGGGAGACAGGGATACGGTACGGATTAATTGAGAAGCGTCTCGAGAATTCCATCGAGTTCGGGCGAAGAAAAATAATGAATGACGATTTTTCCTCCCCGTCTTCCTTTTTGGATCATGACTTTGGTGCCGAATCGTTTTTGCAATCGTTCTTCAACATCAGACCATGGTGTTCGCCGTAATTCCTTTGCCCCTCGCCTCTTTGCGGCTGGTGATGATTCCAAGAGCTTTTCCGTCTCTCTCACCGATAAGGCTTTTGAGATCACCAGTTGGGCGACTCTAAGCTGCTCATTCTGGTCAGGAAGACCGAGAATTACTTTGGCATGTCCCATGGAGATTTTATCGGTTTCAATGAGCTGTTGGATCTCTAAGGGAAGATTGATAAGACGCACAATATTGGCAATCGACGACCGATCACAGTCAACTCGTCGCGCAATTATGTCCTGAGTGAGTCCAAATTCGTTCATCATTCGATGGTAGGCCCTTGCCATTTCCATGGGATTGAGATCTTCGCGTTGAAGATTTTCTATCAGTGCCAGAACGACAGACTCTTCGTCTCCGCAATTACGAATGACGGCTTGAATCGTTTCCAGTCCTGCCTCTTTTGCCGCGCGCCAACGCCGTTCACCGGAGATGAGTTCGTAGATTCCGTCACCCTTGCGGCGAACTAATATTGGCTGCAGCAATCCATTTTGCTTCAATGAAGCTGTCAGTTCTGCCAGCTCTTGAGGAGAGAACATTTGTCTTGGCTGATACCGATTCGGTACGATGGCATCGACCCGCAGATGTTGAACCTCTGGCAGCTCCTGCATCGGCACGGGCTTGATGGCGGGCAGCAGTGCGTCGAGTCCTCTACCGAGTGCTTTTTTCTCCATGGCTCACAAACTCCTTGGCTAAGGATAAATAGGCCTGAGATCCTGCTGATGCGACGTTATATAACATGGCCGGACGTCCGTAACTTGG
>JANNXZ010000372.1:0-7836 GCA_031409835.1 Nitrospirota bacterium | reverse complement strand
ATTGGTCTCGTCCGTACCGCAGCCCAAGAGTGGGGAACAGGAAACGTCCGTGTGAATCTTCTCTTGCCTGGCTGGCAGAAGACGGAGCTGTCGACAGGAGTCATGCCGACAGACAATAGCTGGAACGACCATGCGTTGGGCCGGCCACCGTCACGAGAAGAAGTGGCCAAAACGGTGTTCCATCTGGCGCAACTCAACGAAGTGTCGGGGCAGGTGTGGAATTGCGACAGCCGAATCCTCTAGGCGGATGCTGAAAAATCCCGCCAGCGGCGTTCTCGCATCGTTCAGGTCCTCAACGTACCCCAGAGGGTACGCCTCCGGTCCTTCACTCGCTGCGGCCTTGCTGGACGGACTTTTTGAGCATCCTGCGTCCGAAGCTCTAGATTCAAAGTTATGAGACGAACTGCACGATACACCAACGATTCAAGCCTGCAAGGGGTTTTTATTACCGCTACCGATACGGGCGTCGGGAAAACGCTTGTCACCTCTGCGCTCGTGGTCTGTCTGACTCGACAGGGAATCGATGTGGGGGTCATGAAACCGATTGAAACAGGGGTTTCACGATCAGCCAAAGCTCAGTCTGATGGAGCGCGGTTACGAAATGCAGCTGGAAATTGTGATCCGATGGCAGAAGTGAGTCCCTATGTCTTTCGACTTCCAGTGGCGCCGTTCTCTGCCGCACGAGCGGAAAAGACAACTGTGCAAATCGCGAAGATCATGCGAGCGTTCCGTGCTCTGAGTCAGAAACATGCGTTCATGCTAGTAGAAGGAGTTGGTGGAGTACAGGTACCAATTACACAGTCACTTAACATGCTAGATATCATCTATCGGATGAAGTTACACGCCATTGTAATCGGACCATCTGGCTTGGGGGGAATCAATCATGCCTTGTTGACGCTTCACGCGCTCCGCCGACGAAAAATTCCCATCATGGCGTTGGTCTTGAATCAGTGTCGACCGGTGCGTACGAAGATTGCTCGTGCGCAGGAACAGTCGACCGTGAGTCTCCTTCGAATGCTTGCCGGAGTTCCTGTGATAGGCCCCCTCCCCTATAGCCCACGTGTGAATCGCAATTGGGATGAGGGCCTGGTCCGCCTCGCGAAGACTGCTCTGATCACGAAGCTGGCGAGGCTGATTTTGGCAACTGGGCGAGGAACGCGTTCACAGCGTGGCTGATATCCGGGGCCTTGAGGATTGCTGAGATGACCGCGACGCCATTTGCGCCAGCTCGCACCACCTCCCCTACCTGCTCGATCTGAATGCCACCGATCGCAAAGACCGGCAACGACGTGAGCGAGCGCATTGCGCGTAACCCCTCAAGCCCAACTACCGGATCGTGGTCCTGTTTTGAGCCAGGCTTGAAGATGGGACCAAAGCCAAGATAGTCCGGTTTTCCAGCGGTGGCCTCCCGCACTTGATCGGAATTGTGCGTAGAGATTCCGATCAGCTTATCCGGACCCATCACCTTCCTCGCCAAGTCGAGCGGCAAATCTCCTTGCCCTAAATGTACGCCATCGGCATCCACGGCCAGCGCCAAATCACAGCGATCGTTGACGATGAAGAGGACGCCTGCCTTCGCCGCAGCGTGCCGGAGTGCCAAGGCCTCCGTATAGGCTTCCTTCATCGATGCGGTCTTGTTGCGATATTGAAAGAGGCAGGCGCCAGCCTCAGCCGCAGCCATCAACACCTCGACCAAAGGACGCGCAGGACAGACCGACGGATCGAGAATAATATAGAGGCCAGAGAGGGACTGAGGATGCGCGGTAGTCACTTCTTACTGCACGCCACTTTCCAGAGAGATCGATTGATGGTACGCGGCACAACCGGTTCCCACGGTTGTTGCTCCATCGTACTGTACACCACGTTACCGTTTCCCATGTTGCCCGCGAACCACGTATAGCCAAGCATACGTGTGCGCTCTTCTGTGCAATCGTATTCATTGAATCGCTTGATAGACAAGAACGAATCGCCCGCCACCGTTTGAACGGTTTTGTAGTCGTACAATTGCCACATCTTCGCCAGATTCCCATTGCGGCGAAGGGTAGCGGGATCGACGTATACCTTTAATCCCGCGTCGTCGTCACCACTCGTCAACACCCATTCGGCGTACACTGGGCCACTGCTCAGCGCCAGAAACGCAATCAGGAACCAGAAACTCAACACGTAGGCCAGAAATGGCTTGAGGAATGGACCTGCGCTGGAGTCCACGGAGTATGGTACAGAGACGCGACGATGAGGGCGAATCGTGAACGGCATACAGATCTCACAAGATGGCGTATTCTAAAAGGTCCAAGATTGAGGATGCAAGGATCAATAAATACTTCTACGCAACGTGGCTGATCGGCTGGTATAGTAAGAGCAGAAACTCCGTCGCTGAAGGAGGGAGCCCATGAAGATCAAACACCCTGGTGCGCAGCATGTGGTGGAGCGGAACCTGTCGCCTGAGCCGGAGTCCATGCAGAAGTATTCGGACGAGGTGAGGGAGTTGATTGCGAAGAAGGCCTACGAACTCTATGAGCAGCGTGGGCGACAGGGGGAACGCGACGTAGAAGATTGGTTACAAGCTGAGGAACTAGTCCGCAAGGAGATGAATACCCGTCGTCCTACTCCCTAGCTCCCTGACTAGAGAATGGGATGGGGCCTGTTGGATATGTTCTACCCTCCCGCAACGAATATCGCTCATGGCAGATTGCGTGTTGATCACCAGGCGTAGGCTTCTGGTGCAGACCCGCCTGGGCCGGGAAATATCTCGTCAAGCCGTTTCAGTGTGTCCTGACTCAATGTCAGACTCAGCGCCCTCATCGCACCATTCAATTGCTCCATCGTGCGCGGTCCAATAATCGGCGCTGTCACGGTCTTTTGGTGCAACAGCCAGGCGAGCGCCACATCGGCCTGGCGCTCGCCGAGTTGTGTGCAGAGTGCCTCATAGGCTTCCAGCTTGGGACGATAGGTCTCGATGTTTTTCTTCACATCCTCGTCCGCACGTCGACCGATCGTCGCCGGTTCCAAGGCCCCGGCCAATAGTCCGCGCGCAAGCGGACTCCAGGGGATTAGGCCGATACCATAGGCCTCGCAGGCTGGAATCACTTCCAACTCGATCGTCCGCTCGGTCAAATTATACAGGCTCTGCTCCGACACGAGACCGAGGAAGTGGCGGCTACGGGCTAGTTCTTGCGCCTGAGCCAGGTGCCAGCCGGCAAAATTGCTGCTGCCGACGTACAGAACTTTGCCTTCCCGAACCAACTGTTCCATCGCCTGCCAGATTTCTTCCCACGGCGTCTCCCGATCGACGTGATGCATCTGATACACCTCAATGCAGTCAGTCTGAAGCCGCCGCAGGCTCGCCTCGCACGCCCGCTTGATGTGCAGGGCCGACAAGCGAGACTGATTCGGCCATGCGCCCATCCGGCCGAACACCTTCGTTGCGAGCACGACTTTCTCACGCCGTCCCCCGCCCTGGGCGAACCAACGCCCCACAATCTGCTCCGTCCATCCCTCCCCCACCTTCCAGCCATAGACGTCCGCCGTATCGAAAAAGTTAAGGCCCAGCTCCAGCGCCCGATCCATGATGGCAAAACTATCCGCCTCGTTCGTCTCCGGCCCGAAGTTCATCGTGCCAAGACAGAGCCTGCTGACTTTCACTCCCGACCGGCCCAGATGAACGTATTGCATAAGTAAGATTCCTTCTCACACAGGCGAATGAGATATCGCACACAGATGGAGCGAACGGACAACAGTCACGGCTCCTCGTCTTCAATGTCTTCGATCGACTCTTTGAGCGCCGCGACAAAGGCCTCCGGCTGAGCCAGGGCGTTCTCCGTTAGTTGGAATTCAGAAACCAGCACACCGGCCTTGTCGACAATGATCAACCGATAGCCTGGTTTCACAGACACGCCCTCTCTCGATGTGATGCCATGAGCCCGAGCCTAACATAGCGGGAAAGAGACTTCATGTTGAGAGGTCGAAGACGGAACCGACTCCGTTGCCACCCTTGACCAAGCGATCGCAATGCGGCATCTTCCAGATGGTGCAAAACTCGATCAAAAGGAGTCACCATGGCCATGACGTCTGCCCTACTTTCGCTCGGAACACCCGCTCCTCCATTTGCGTTGCGCGATGTGGTGAGTGGGCAGATCTACTCGCTCGACTCGTTCACCGGCAAGACCGCCTTGCTGGTCATGTTCCTCTGCCGTCACTGCCCCTATGTGGTCCACGTCGAGCAAGGGATCGCGAAGATAGGGCGAGACTACATAGACACAGGACTCGGCATTATTGGTATCAGTAGCAACGATCCGGCGCAATACCCGGATGATGCGCCGCCTCGGCTAAAAGAGATGGCCGAGCGTCTGGACTTTACCTTTCCCTTCTGTTTTGACGAAACCCAGGATGTCGCGAAGGCCTATAGGGCAGCCTGCACTCCAGATTTCTATCTCTTCGACCGTGAACGGGAGCTGGTCTATCGCGGGCAACTCGACGACAGCCGCCCCGGCAGTAACAAGCCGGTCACGGGCCACGATTTGCGTTCCGCGATCGACGCAGTGCTTGCCGGGAAGCCTGTCGACCGTAAGCAGAATGCCAGTGTCGGCTGCAGCATCAAGTGGAAAAGATGAAGAGGGAGCGGCCAGGTGCCCTCCTTGCTCGCAGAACGCGCACGATAAAACTGTGCTCGTCCGATGCGCGCAATCGAGGGCAGCCTTGGCCACTCCCTTAGAGAGAAATAAGCGAGCTTGGAAGGAGCATGAGAGGGTAGCCCGTTGGTCTCCTGTGCTCGCGCAATGCGCGGCCTGAGAAGTCCCTCGTTGGACGCGCGCAGTGGGAGACCAATCGAACAGCTCTCCTCATTATGGGCCTTGGTCAGAATTGTGACCCTGCAAAATGCCTCCCGACGCCGTTTCTCAATACTTGAGCGATGGTACAGCGGGGAGTATGATAACAACAGCTTCGAGTAACCTCTGTGATCGATAGCCGGCGATTTTCCTCGTAGGGCTCAAAGACCCCTTGAGTGAGGAGGTCAATATGAAGGCTGGCTTGTGGGTCTCGGCTTCAGCGCTTGTAGTGTTCGCTCTGCTTCGCACAGAAGCCGAGGCCGGCAGAACGCTCCGTGAGTTGAGCGGCGATGCCATGCAGCGCTTTGACAGTCGGATGATGGCGTCTCCAGTCATGCGCCCTGGTCTACTCGGGCAATTCCTCTGGCCATACATCGCCTATCCGCCAGCTCCATCGATGACGATCGTGAACATCCAGATCCACATACCCGAGTTGAATCAACCGCCGCCGACACCTCCGAAACCTCCCGCACGTTCTAAATTCTGGACTGCTCGATGTGGAGTCTTTGTCGAGATCGAAGTGAGTTCGACGATAAACCTGATGGAAGAAGAAGCGAAACCCTGCTCTCCCTAACGAGCGAACACAGTGGCTCATCGACCTCACTGCCACCTCTTTGATTTTTTTCAATTCATTTCGCCACACCACTGGCCTGGAGCCGAATCTTCTCCTCCACACGTGCCATGAGTTCAGCAAATTGTTCAGGCTGTGGCGCCGTTCTCGGATCGAAACAGCCTGCATCCCGTAGCATGGGCAAGTATTCGAACTCGATGAGCCACTGACTCTTGTTGGCTCTTTCTTCCGCGAGCGCATAGTACATATCATGGAGCGGTATCTCAGGCGCGGAGCTGTGCATGGCGTGAATATCGCTGAGTATGGTGGACACCGTCTTGTTGCGAACGAGTTGCATCCCCCTTGGTGAGATCAGGAAATAGACCAAGGCCGCACCAGCAGCAATCACGGTGAGCACGATTACGAGAACTTCCATGACCCTCTCGCTTGCTCATGCAACAGGCACAGCGACAAGCCGCGATGCGACGGGGTCTACTTCGTCTTGCGAACAGGAAGGAGACGTCGTACCGGGCCTGTGGGTTTATTCTGGTACCGTGCCACAAACATCTCGCCCGCAGTGCGGGCATGATCCTCGGCATCCTCTCGCGTCGCAAAGCGCGCCTCCCCCACCTGCCACCACTGACTCGCGCTCACACTCTCTCCTAACAGCTCCGTCACCGACACCCTCAGCGCCTTCGCCAATCGCACCAGCGTACTAAGCGTCGGGTCGTGCTCCCCCTGCTCCAGCTTGGTCACATAAAAGGGAACTAGTCCCGCTTTCACCGCGAGCTGCTCTTGCGTCAGACCACGGCGGGTTCGCAGTCGCTGCAGCTGTTTCCCGAATCGCTGAATCGCGCGCATGGCACCTCCGGTACGAAGGCGGAGATAACGAGGTGAGTCTACACCGTCAGCTGTGCATGGCGAAAGGATGGAAGGAGGGGAAAGTGGGAAAAACCGGAAAGTCCTCGCCCGGGCTAATCGTCCTTGGAGATTGATCATGAAACTATCGGAAGGTCGGGCGGGTGAGAACATTGGGCCAGGGGAAGATCGATCGGACCGCTATTTTTAGGAGGAGAAGGCGAGTTACCGAGGAAGAACTAGTGGACGGTCGCGGTATATACTTCAGCAATAAGAACTCTCGACCCCTTGTTGGCAGTCGTTGGAAAACTGCGACAACCATGTGAAGAGATGTGGCGACTGAGTCCGGGGCAATTCCGTTCGGTTCTCCTGGTGCGCTGTAGAATCTCTGTCCTCGGCCTTGTCGTCGCCGCCCTCCTCGCGTGCGACGGATCGATACAAACCGTGTCGATCAACGCCGAAGACTTCCGATTTACGCCGGACCTTGTGCGGGTTCGAGCGTCGGCACCACTCACCCTCTCCGTGTACAACGCCGGCCGGGACGTGCACGAGTTCGACAGCCCCATCCTCATGGACACCGCCAATCTAGACCACATGGCAGTGATGGATGCAAACGAAAGTCCGGTCGAGATACATTGAGTGAAGAACTGATAGTGTAACTTCAAGGGTTTTGTCGGCGTACGACATCGAGAACGGAACTGGTGGTGTACTGAATGGCAGGGAGCCTGTTCCCGCACCATAGACGAGGAGGTGCCCTATGGATTTATTTGATAAGACGAGACGGGACATGGAGAACGAAGTCAAGAAATCACTCAAGTGGGTCGTATTAACCGCCATCGTCGGGCTCGTGCTGGTGACGTTGTATGTCATGGTCACGTGAGCCCACTGAATGTTAATCAGGGTGTAGTCTGGTGAGCCTCAATAGACCTGTCGCGTTGACCTTGGTTCCAGTAGAGGAATTGTTGTTCAACTCGCATAGTTCCAGGAAAACGAGCCTGGAAGTTTTTTAACGTCTCGCCCCACGAAAACAGCAACAAGAGATAAGAAAAACTATTCCTGACACCATTTTCTTGCACTGAAGTGTCATTACCAAGGTCATTTGCAATCAGCAGGAATCTTTCGAGGGCGGCTTGGAGGTTTTCGACGATTTCTTGGGCGATGATGTCGGGTACGATTTATGGGAAATGTCTCCTGACACCGTTATTTCCTCTCGCAGCCGTAGGAATTAGTTGTGCCGAAGGGGTTGGGGACAGAATAGGTCAAGGCATGGGCCGATCAGCTGAGAATCAGCTCGACCTCGTGGTGAAGGCGGGGCGCCTCGGATGAGGCGCCCCGCTCATTGCGAAGAGGAGTGCTTAGAACCGGCTGCGACCGCCGCCGCCACCACCGCCGGTGCGGGGTTCTTGTGGCTTGGCTTCGTTCACAGTCAACGGACGTCCGTCCATCTCTGTGCCGTTCAAAGCGGTAATCGCCGCCTTACCTTCTTCCTGCGTGGCCATTTCGACGAAGCCGAAGCCTCGCGACTGTCCCGTAAACTTGTCGGTGATCACACGCGCGGACTCGACAGTCCCGTGTGCTGCGAACAAGGTGGTTAACTGCGAT
>JANNXZ010000371.1:0-2187 GCA_031409835.1 Nitrospirota bacterium | reverse complement strand
GAAGCACATTGTTCGGTTCATGCGGGAAGAGGATGGTACCACGGCGGTGGAATACGGGCTGATGATTGCCTTGATTAGCGCGGCTCTTGTCACGGCCGTCCTGCTCTTGGGCACCAACCTGAGCAACAGCTATACCGCAATGGCAGGCATCATCGCTTCGTAAGCAGCGATGAAGCAGAAGTCGGCGGGGATCGGCAGTTAACGGAAAACGACGAAACAAAGAGAATCGCGACGATGAAAATCGAAATGACAGAAATCCTCCTGCTTCTCATTCTGGGAACGGCCATTGCGTCCGATCTGCGCTGGAGGACAATCCCAAACTGGCTGACTGGCCCTTCGATCCTTGTCGGCCTCGCTTTTCATACAGTCATGACCCAGTTCACGGGATTCGTGTTCAGCCTGGAGGGGGCCGCTTTGGGGCTCGGAGTATTCGTCATCCTGTATGCGTGTGGATGGATGGGGGCAGGAGATGTGAAATTGTTTGCCGCGGTTGGAAGCTTTCTCGGTCCCGCCCAAACAATTTCAGCCGCCATTGTTATTGCGCTCGTTGGGGGTCTGTTGGCCTTCCTGGTGCTTGGTTTCCACCAGGGGTGGCGAAAGACGGGCTTGTGGCTGTGGTCGTATGTCCAAGTCATGGTCTTAACACGGTCGGCGAAGGGATTGACTCTAGACCAAGGCACAGCTCCTAAGGTGCCGTATGCTGTCGCAATCGGTCTTGGGACGATCGGGGCCTACTGGTGGAACCCGCTAGGGTGAATGTCACGACTCAGGAATTCAGGCTGAAGGTAGATAGACTGAAGGCTTTTAGACTGAAGGTTTTGATGCGAGACAATTGATAGCCTTCAGCCTGAACTCCTGAGTTGAGGTGGTTGGCGAAGGGTTGGTGAAAGGGTCGGTGAATAGGTTCTTGCAGCAATTGTAAGTGTTTTTGACGAAAATCAACATCGCATCTACACTTCAGGGAGGAGTGATCATGAAAAAGTATCGTCCACAGCTCTTTTTCGCCGGCGCAGTGGTGATCGGATTGATAACCGCCATCTTGGTGATGGGGTGGCTGCGAGATGTAGATCTTCGGCACGTGGCAGAGGCTGCCATCCCGATGGTCGCGACAGGGGAAGTGGTTGTGGCCAAAGCCGATCTTGCCTGGGGAACGAAGCTGACACCAGAAATGTTGCAGGTCGTGAACTACCCAGCCGGCGCCATCCCTGAGGGGTACTACAAGAATGTGGATGATCTGAAAGAGGCCGTGTTGCTGCAAGAGTTGAAGGCGAACGAAGTCGTTCTTCGGTCCAAGCTGGCATCGGGGAAAGACGTGGGATCGGGCGTGGCGGCGGTGACCGATCCAATGAAACGCGCGATGTCGGTGAAGGTCGATGACGTGATCGGAGTGTCGGGGTTCATCAAGCCGGGCGACCATGTCGATGTGATGGTGACCATCGAGACGGACTCAAAGTCTCAGAATCCGGTTGCCAAGATGATTTTGGGGAACCTCAAAGTGCTCGCAGCCGGCATGCAGTACGAGAAGAACGGGAATGAGAAGGATCCGAAGCCGGTCCAGGTGATGACGCTCGAAGTGGACATAGAAGAAGCGGAGAAGTTGGCGCTCGCATCTACTCAAGGGAAGCTTCGCCTCGCGCTCCGGAATCCGCTCAACGTCGAGAAGGTGCTGACAAAGGGCGCCAACGTGGCTTCGCTCCTGGCATCTTTCCGTACCAAGGAAGTCAAGAAAGAAAGTGGGTCAGAGTTTTCTATCGAGGTCATCAAGGGCGGCGACCGCACCCAAGTGAAATTCTAAGGAGAGAACACCATGAAATCCATCACGAGATCAAAATCGCAGAACTTGAACGTTGCCAGTGTGATTGTAGGAACGATCGTGGCGGCAGGGTCGTTGTTGGGGCAGCCCCTCTGGGCCGACAGTACGGCTCCGATGATCTCGGCCCAGGCTAGCAAGGATGTGCAGGCGTTGGGCCTCGTGCTGGGGAAGTCAACCATCGTCGATGTGCCGGTCCCGATCAAACGGGCTTCTCTGGCGAATCCGGCGATCGCCGATGCGATCGTGCTGTCGCCCAAACAAATCTATGTCACAGGCAAGGGCTTCGGATCGACCAACCTGACGCTGTGGGGAAAAGACGATCAGATTCTTGCCATCTTCGACGTGGAGGTGGTCCTCGATGTGGCTCGACTCAC
>JANNXZ010000370.1:0-2238 GCA_031409835.1 Nitrospirota bacterium | reverse complement strand
GAACGGGACTGCGCCGGGAATCGCAACCGCCGGCTCTTTCTCAGTAGGCCCACCAACGGTTCGAATCAGAATAAAACCAGGGGTGCCATGAAAGCCCCACCGGTTCGCCTCGTTACGATCCTGGAAAATGGATTCGAGATATTGCCGCTCGTCGAAACATTTGGCAAACGCCGTCTGGTCCAAGCCGATCGTTTTCGCGTAACCTTTGAATAATCCCGAGTCCAGGCGGCCTCGTTCGCTGAAGAGCCGGTCGTGCATTAGCCAATATCGACCCTGAGCTCCGGCACACCGGGCCGCCACCGCCGCCTCAACTCCGACTCCCTGGTCTGACCGAGGATAGTCGCGATAGATAAAGCGCACTTTCCCCGTATCGATATATTTTGCCTGCAGGCGAGGCCAGGTCTCCAGAAAGAACTTCGCACAGTACCCACACGTGAAGTCGGAATACTCGATCATGGTGATCGGCGCGTCCGCACTCCCCCTGATTCGTCCGTCGTCCGTAACCGACCCAGCGCCAGCCTGAGTCAGCTGCATGAGCAACAATAGTCCCGCCACCGCAACTGTACGAAAAGCGTACGTGCCCATCATGTGCGAGGAGCGCCTTTTGCTTTTATACGCTCCAGCAACCCAACCATGAGGAGAGGCCAGACAATCGTGGCATCGCTCAACACTTCAGCAAAACGCCCTCCTGCTTCCGGCGGAACAAACTTTCCCCAGGAAAGGCCTTCCTGATAGGTACAACCGCTCAATCCACCCAAATGATCTGGATCCGGACAGATGCGTACCCCGTACTGGAAGCGAGGCGGCTCCACATTGAGCCCGAGCCTGGTATTGCAGATCTCAATGTAAGGACCGACTTGCTGCGCCCAATTGCGCGGCACTCCCCCGCCGATTGTAAAGATTCCACGCCGCTTGGCTGAGATGACATGGCTCGCATAACTGTTGAGATCGAGATAGGGGTTGAAGGACGGATAGGAACGATGAATCGCGCGCAGCACCTCAAGATCATCGCTTCCCTTTGCCTGCGCACGAGCCCGATCGAGATCTCGACTCATGGCCCAGGTTCCAAGATCCAGCCCCATCTCGGAATCGGTAAAGGCAGGGATGAAGACCGGAACGTTTTTGAGATAGGCGCTTTTGAGAATGCCCGTTCCGTCATATTCTTCCGCGAGCGTCCTCCCCAGTTCACGAGTGAGGATTTCGGAGGAAAGAGTTTGGTCCTGATCCATCCGCTTCATTGTTCGGGCAACGACTTGCTCAACATAGTTGAGATTGGATTCCATTTCCAGCGTGTCGTAGACCCGATTGTAGCCCTTCTCAAACAACTCTTGATCGGACATCGACGGGTGGTGCCGATAATGTGTTTTACCAACCGACTCACTCAGCCCATGAGCAATCAACGCCCCGGTCGACACGACACATTGCACCATCTCATGATCGATCATCGCGCTGATGATCTTGCCCATCTTGGCAATGGTCATCGCCCCTGAGAGCGTCAATACGACAAAGCAGTCTGGGTCTTCGATCATGGCCCAAAGCACTTCGTAGGCTTCGCCAACCCTGCGACCCCCAAAGGCTGTCTTGCGCATTGCGGTCAACAGTCCGTCGAAGGATCCAATCTGTTCCGGGTCGAAAGGCTCGAGCGCTTCGAGTCCATCTTCTGCCCCATCGTGGAATTCACGTGTGCCCATGAAACGTCAACCTATCATGAAGAGTGAATTGAGAAATGGCGCATTCTTTATACACAACCGAGGATAGAAGCGTCAACGAAGTTGCATTCTAGAAATCCCCGTCACTCCTGGCGAATGAGCGAGTACGACCTGTTCGTCGAATCACCATGAGAGTATAAATGGAGGAGGATCGGGGAGATACTGGATGGTTGAAAGACGGGCACAACGAACTCCATGACCCATGCGCTGAGAAACACGAGGCTGGCCTCACGGTAAATGGGTGTGGAAACATCTGCCGAAAAGATCGTCCCAACACCTTGCTTTTTTGTTCTGTGTCACGCGAGTGGATTATGAAGAGGCCGCTGGAAAAGAATGTCTCTCACGCGCGATCATTGGTGAAGCTCGCACGGGGCGAGCGAGCCTGAGTTGGTGGTCCCAACGGGATTTGAACCCGTGTTTAAGCCTTGAGAGGGCTCCGTCCTAGGCCAGGCTAGACGATGGGACCGGATCATCAATGATGTGTGATCGACCCGATACGCTAGCATAGGGGCTTTTCATTTATCAATTC
>JANNXZ010000369.1:0-4555 GCA_031409835.1 Nitrospirota bacterium | reverse complement strand
CGGCTTGGCATTGAGCACCCGAATCTCTTAATCCTGGCAGAAACCTCTCTCGAACAAATCCTCAAGGCCGCTCAGGAGATTCAACCGGCTGCGATGGTCGTCGATTCGATTCAAACGGTGTACACGGAACAGATCACATCTGCGCCAGGCAGCATCAGCCAGGTGCAGGAAGTGGCCGGCCAATTGATGTGGTACGCGAAACGCAGCAGCGTGCCGGTCTTCATCATCGGGCATGTCACCAAAGAAGGAGCGATCGCGGGGCCGCGATTGTTGGAACATATCGTCGATACGGTGCTCTATTTTGAAGGAGACAAGGGGCACAGTTTTCGAATTCTCCGCGCGGTGAAGAATCGCTTTGGCTCGACCAACGAGATCGGTGTCTTCGAAATGAAAGATTCCGGGTTGGAGGAGGTGAGCAACCCCTCCGAGTTGTTCTTGGCGGAACGATCACAGCGCACAACGGGATCGGTGGTGGTATCCAGCCTCGAAGGATCGCGACCGATTCTGGTCGAACTGCAAGCATTGGTGTCGTCCACGAGTTATGCGATGCCGAAGCGAATGGCGAATGGCGTGGAACAGAATCGAGTCTCACTGTTGCTTGCGGTGATGGAGAAGCGGCTGGGCATGCATCTGTCGGGACAAGACGTCTATGTGAACGTCGTCGGCGGGATGCATATCGACGAGCCGGCCATCGATTTGGGTATCGTGGCAGCGGTCACGTCGAGTTTGCGCGAAGTGCCGATTGAGCCGGGGCTGTTGGTGTTGGGTGAGGTGGGGCTCGGCGGTGAAGTGCGGGCAATCAGTCAGGCTGAGATGCGGATTCGTGAAGCGGCAAAGATGGGATTCAAACGTTGCCTGTTGCCGGAGCGGAACCTGGCCAAGCTCGATCCCATTGATGGCATCGAATTGATCGGAATTAGGGAAGTGGGAGAGGCGTTGGATGTTGTCCTTACGTAGCATGACGATGAGAGTCGCAATTCACGCGGCGTGCGTCATCGTCTTGTGTGCGTTCATCGCTGGCTGCACCACGGCTCCGTTATCTGAAGTACGGCAGCTCAAGCAGGCGACGGCGGAGGAGTTGACGGCGTTGCTGAGTCAGCGCGAAGCGGCAATCCATTCGATGAAAGGTCTCTTCACCGCGAAGGTGCGCGGTGGGATTATCCCCATCGCGACGCGTGTCGAAGGCGCGGTCTATTATCAACGGCCCAATGCGATGCGGATGAGAGGTTTTACAGCCATTGGGAGTGAACTCTTCGAGTTCGTTCAGGCCAACGATCAGTTCACGTTGCGTTTACCGACGATGGGGCGTGTGCTCTCTGGCAGTCCGTCCGATATGAGTGAGATGGGGAAGTTAGCCCGGCCATTTCAATTGAGCGTATGGGCGATGGGTGGCGTGCTTGGTATCAGTGCGGTGGCGACAAATGAAACCGTGAAGCTTGTGGAGGATGGCGAACGTTATCGGCTCGACGTATCGGGTCCGTCCCAGGACGGTGTACAAACGATTCAGCGGCGACTCTGGTTCGAGCGGCGGACGTTGCTCGTCGTCCAAGAGGATCGGCTCTCGAAAACTGGAGATGTGGAGGCTACGATTCAGTACGATGACTTTCGTTCGATCGGGGATGCCAATGGTGGTGCTGCAATCGGCGATGTGCGCTTGCTGCGGCCTTTCAAGATCTCCTTGGAAGATGGGAAAGGGCAGGGCAGTGTCCTGGTGACGTTCCACGAGATCGTTCCGAATCAGCCGATCAAAGCATCCGAACTAGGGCACGTGTAGGTCGATGAAAGTCCTCGCCGTTGAAACCGCGACTTCGTGGCAGAGTGTGGCGATCCTCGATGGATCGCGCGTGCTTGCCCGGTACGACCAGGATGCAGCCGGGTCGCATGCCAAGCTGTTGCTGCCCACGATCGATCGGTTGTTTCGTGAGACGGGTCTGACGCTCAAGCAGTTGGATGGCCTCGCTGTGTCGATCGGTCCAGGGTCTTTCACGGGACTTCGTGTCGGCCTGGCCACGCTTCTCGGGTTCCGGACGATCAGTCGGCTCCCCTTGGCGGTGGTGCCGACATTGGAGGGGATGGCGTGGAACCTCAGAGGAACCTCGACGCTACTCTGTCCCATTCTCAATAGTCGGCGTGAGGAACTCTACTGGGCGTTGTTTCGCTGGACCAGTGACGATCGGTTGGAACGAGTGCTATCAGAGCAGGTGGGCACACCGATCATACTCGGACGCAGTCTTACCGAATCAGTCCTCGTATTCGGCGAAGGCTGGACGGTCGAAGAGTCAGCCATCCGTGCGTCGACTTCTTCCTCTGTCACGGTGACCGAGGCCCCGGATTCTGCCAAGAAGCCTTCGGCTGTCTCGATCGGATTGGCAGGGATTGAGCGGCTTCGGCGAGGCGAGTATGCAGGGACCGGCATCAGTCCGCTGTATGTACAGCGCACCGCAGCAGAACTGAAGTACGAGGAGTCCGGCGGTATTTCGCCCGTGGTCCTGCGTCAGGAACGGGTCGCAAGAAAAATACGCGCGCGTCAGGATGCTCAAAAGGGTCATCCTCGGCGTTCGTGAAACGTAAAACGTGAGACATGAAAAGTTTCAAGAGGGCTAAAAGACTTGGACAGGTTCCTTCGTTTTACGTCTAACGTTTCACGTTTCACGCTTCTGAGATCGGCTTTTTCAGCATCCTGCTAGAGGGGAGCCGTGATGGGCGAGTGGATTATTGAACCGGCGACCGTCGAGGCGCTGCCGGACATTCTGCATATCGAAGAAGCTTGCTTCTCAGCCCCCTGGACGCGCAAAATGTTGGAGGCGGAACTGAGCGGCAATCCCTTCGCACATTTTTTATTGGCCAAGCAGGTTCTGCCGGGCGAAATGGGCTCCGTGTCGATTGTCGGGTATCTCTGTTTCTGGGTCGTCTTCGAGGAAGTACGGCTGATGAACCTGGCAGTCATTGAGTCGATGCGGCACAAAGGTATCGCCAGGGCCTTAGTGATGCAGGCCCTGGAGGCAGGGTTGGCGCAAGTAGCGAGGTGTGCGGTGCTCGAATTGCGGGCTTCGAACCATGCCGCGCATGCACTCTATCGAAGCCTTGGGTTTCGCGACGTGACGATCCGGCCAACCTACTACACCAATCCCATAGAAGATGCGTTGCTGATGGAACTGGACCCGATTGTGTCGGAGCCGAGTCGATTGACAGAGGAAGTCGGTCGCGAGGGAGGACATATCAGGCCGCTGTAGTAATCTCATAGCCAGGAGGTGCGACATGCTGACAGACAGTATGATTGCGACGATTGCGGAACGGCTGCGCCAATCCAGTCACGAATTTCGTGTGCTGGAAGAGGCGCACCACCGGCTGGACCTGGAATTGGTCCAATTGCAGAAACGACACGTACTGACTCCTGCTGAAGAATTGTCTATGAAGGGGTTGCATAAAGAGAAGTTAGCGAAGAAAGACAAGATGGCTGAGCTGATTCGTGCCTATCGAGGCCACGAGTTGCAGGCCGCTCCGCAGTGAGACGTATTGTCGTGGAGCTTGCGTCAGCCAGCAACCGAGACCGGAGTCATGGCACAGATTCTCAATCCCCTTGCCGCACATATCCAGACCGTCAAGAAGCGTCTGATCATCATCGGGGCCACGATTCTGGTGGCGCTGATGGTGGCCTTCGCCTTTTCCGGCGAGATGGTTGCGTGGTTGAACCGTCCGTTTCCCAACCCGCTGGTGTTCTACGGACCGACGGAAGCCTTATTTGCCTCGATCAAAGTGTCCTTTCTTGCGGCGATTCTGGCGAGTCTGCCGGTCATCTTCTATCAGTGTTGGAAGTGTATTGAACCAGCGTTGCTCCCCAAGGAGCAACGCTGGGGTGTTCCGCTGTTTGTGCTGGCTGGAGCGCTCTTTGCTCTCGGTTTGATCTTTTGCAATCTCGTCATTCTCCCGCTGGTCATCGACTTCTTCGTCAGCTTCGGCATGGATCACGATGTCACCCCAGAATTGAGTGTCGGCACCTACATCGACTTCAACGTCAAATTTCTCCTGATATTCGGCTGTGCGTTTGAATTGCCGCTGGTGCTGACCGTCCTGGCACGGATCGGGGTGGTCTCGGCGCAGGTGTTAGCACAATATCGGAAATACGCGATTCTCGCTGCGTTGATTCTATCGGCCATCGTCACGCCCGATGCGACCCTCTTTACCATGCTCTTGATGGCCGTGCCCTTAATGGTGTTGTATGAGATCGGAATTCTTGGCGCACGCATGTTTGGACGGAGAGGTTTGACGGAAGTCAACTTGCCGCTCGATCCTGATCTACCGATTGGGCCGGCTGGGCAGCGGGTCCGATAGCAGAATGCTCAACAAGTCCGCCAGCAGAAGAAGACCGTTATTTGGTTTGTCTTGTTTGTTTGGTTAAACCAGACAAACCAGATGAACCAGATAAACAAAACAAACCAGTTTGAGCATTCTGCGGGGGTAACTGGATAGATGATGATGCGGGCTCGAAGTATATCGATAGTACTTGCCCTGAGTATTTGGAGCGCAGGCGGGATATTGGGGGCTGCCACTCAGG
>JANNXZ010000368.1:0-3807 GCA_031409835.1 Nitrospirota bacterium | reverse complement strand
TGTCAAGCTATCGGGTGTCAGCGAGACATCGTTGCCGAAATTTCCGGTGCTGAACGTGTAGCGAGAAGTGTGCAACTGGCGCGAAAAGCGAGACGAACAGTCTTCTGGCAAGTCGCGCCCGTCCTGCGAGTAGAGAGTATGGACATTCGCATCTACTACGAAGATACTGACTGCGGCGGGGTGGTGTACTACGCGAACTATCTGAAGTATTTTGAGCGGGCGCGGACGGAGTATCTGGAAAAACGCGGTTTGTCGGTTGCAGGACTTATGCACGACGGCACGGTGTTCGTCGTGCTGCATGCAGAAGTAGATTATCGATCTTCAGCCCGCTATGGCGACTGGCTGGTCATTGAGACGGTCATCTCTAACATGACGCCAGCCTCCTTCACGTTTTCGCACGTAATCAGAGAACGGGAGAGCCAACGAGTAGTCGTCGAAGGATTGGCCAGGTTGGCGGCGACGGATGGAAACGGGAAAGTGAAGCGCCTCGACAAGGCGATGGTCGCCATACTACAATGACCGTCGTCAACAAGGAGTCACAGAATGGAAATGGCAGGGCTCTGGAGCTGGGTCATTATGGCCGGCTGGTCAATCGTGTTAGCTATACTTGCCTGGTGGTTTTTCATGCCAAACCCAATGGATAGAGACAGAAAGCCCAAGAAGAAGCCGTAATCCAACTACAAGTATTTTCCTCCACCGCAATATTCGCCATCGCAACAGTTATCCAAGTATGACGAGGCTCACTGGTAACCGGAGCGCACTGTGCTATGGGCGACCCAACAGCAAGGCCGTTGGGCAGGCTACGTCAACTCTCTGGTTGGACTTGGGTATCACGTATGTGCTGGTTTAGTGCGATGCCGAGTTCTTGGCACGTATTCATAAGGCCTTCATAGGTCTTGAGGTTGGCGTTGTACTCAGCCATCGGATACTTGCTGAGATCGCCCTGGCTCTTCTCATAAAACCGCCTGCAAATCTCTCGGAGAGCTTGGATGGCTTCGAGCAACGCAGTCATGTATTGGTAATTCTCCGAAGACCCTGACTCTGCCTTCACGGCCGATGAGATACCAGCCAGCTTGGAGGCCAACCGATCGAGATCCTTAAAGTGAGCCCCAAAGTCCGTGGCCTTGAACAGTCCTGGAATGGGGAGTGTCTTGCGCCATGAAAACTTAAAGATTGCGTCATGAATGGCGGCGTACTCGCCAAGAATGGCATTTGTTCTGGTCAGCTCCTCGGGAAGGTCCGGCATCTGTCACCCACGAGAAGCACCCAACAACCCAAGCTCAGTGCCCCGGTTATGAGGAGCGTGGATTGCCACCACTGCACAACGGCTTGGTTCGCTGCAGCGCGTAACTAGGCGTCACCTTTGTTTTGTTTCTCTTGTTTCCAGGCTCCCCAGGCAAAGTAAAAGCCTAGCGGCGCGCTGATGATGCACACCCATGCCAGAAGAGATGATTCTGAGAACAGCCAACCGGCAAAAGCGGTATAGAGCACTGCTCCTAGAAAGTAGACGATGGACCAAGGAAACTTGCTCTTTTTGTTCAAGGGGGTATCGGATTGCGATGTCATTCAAGTGCTCCGAAGCGTCCGGTGATGCGTAAATATGTCTTATCTGGTTCCGTATAACAAGCCATCGTCCTAGAAACCGTGAAACGTAAGACGTGAAAGGTAAAACGTAGGATTGCCGGACAGGTCAACCATCCACTTTGCCGCCTGCCGCCTGAACGCACTGGACAATATACGCCCGCGTTTCTGGCGACAAGCATGCGAGCGGCAATGTGGTGAACTGTGCCTTGGAGTACAGCAACAGCCACACGCTCGAGAATTGCCATAATTCTTTGACGGCGGACCACTGCAGCGTGGTCGTGCCGATGTCCGAACTCATGGTGAACGAGGAGTCGTCAGCACGGAACGTGGCCCGCGGCTGGCCTATCTGGCGGAACTTCTGTAGCGATCGACGATAGTGAACGACATAGACCACTAGAGCGAACACGATGCCCACCAACAGCACGGCTGCAAGACCACCGATGATCCACGAGGACTGGCCTAGCGCCACCAGTACGACGAGTCCAAGCGCGGCAATAAGAAGCGCAACAAAGAATCCGACACCGACGGAGCGCCGCCAAAATGCGAATACCGCCTGATGCAGCAGCGCCTTGCTATAGATGAGTGTAGCCTCGTGGGGCATGGTGGCTATCGATCCAAGATCAGCGACCAGGCCCACGAGGGGCGCTGATTATCACCACAGCGCGATGGCTTCGTTCGCTGTAGCGCGTGGTGAGGCGGCGGCGTCATACCCGCAATCTACCAATCCAAAGGGATTGAATGCTACTCCTCGCATTATTGATGACGGTTCGTCGCCCCCCCCCTCCCCCCTATTATGGGGGAGGGTAAGGGAGGGTGGCGAGGCCAGCGCGCAGAATATTTCGCGTCTGTTGGAACAAAATGTTGGTCGCGATCTCGGCGGGCTAGACAATTGGCAACCGAAGATGTACGGTAAGGCGTACATATTGGGAGGCCTACTATGGATGTTATTACGTATACCACTGTCCGAGCAAATCTCGCCAGCGCAATGGACCGTGTTTGCGACGACCACGAAGCCTTGATCATTACGCGCAATGGGGAACAGTCGGTCGTGATGCTTTCGCTGGAAGACTACAAATCGCTGGAAGAAACCGCATACCTCTTGCGCACTCCCGCCAATGCCAAACGCCTTCTTGCGGCTGCTGCACAACTGAACTCCGGCAAAGGCGTTGTGCGGAAGCTGGCCAAGTGAAACTGATCTTCGCCGACGATGCGTGGGAGGACTATGTTTATTGGCAAAAGCAAGACAAGCGCATGGTGGAGAGAATCAATACGCTGATACGCGAGACACAGCGAGAGCCTTTCACAGGAGTGGGTAAGCCTGAGCCCTTGAAGCATGCGTTTTCGGGGTACTGGTCACGCCGAATAAATGATGAGCATCGGATGGTGTATCGCGTAGAGGGGGATGCGCTCATGATCGCTCAATTGCGCTTCCATTACTGAAACGCCTCACTCCCTATTGGCCCACGGCCTATTTCACGTTGCCGGAAACACAAATGGTTTTTGAATCGTCTTTCAATTCCTTGTTTGCGAATCCCATTGTCCCTGACCTTCTGGGGGCGTGAGTGGACGACGAGGCAACGTCGACTTGAGGCTTTGGTCAAATGAGCGATGGGTTCCCGTCGGGTTCTTGTGCGGACGCAATCCTTTTTCACGGCGAAGTCGTTGAGGCTGCAGGTCGCTTCCCTGGCTTTCCTCTGGTTTCCGGCAAAGGTCACACGATGTGCGAATGTCGGACTCGGTTGCCCCGGGAGTTAAAGGTTTTGTGGACAATGATGAGGGTGGGGCGGTCGATTGTTGTGCCGGAACCTGATGGGGGAAGCTCAGGATGCAACCGACGGAGATGAGGACAGCGAATGTGGTTCGACCTTGCGCCATGATTCTCACGGGAACGCATACTCCATGCCGGAGTAGTCTGATTGACAATGCAAAAAGCCGCATGCTGTTATAACGCGTATCGCGTTATAACAGCGAGACTCGCGAGCAAAGCGGGACGGGTCGGAGTTTCATTTTTGCGAGTCGCGCCTGTCGCGTACGGCTTGCTCGTCTCGCTCACAATTCACGGAGGCTTTTATGGATATGATGGGACGTGTGGGGCTGATCGAGATCCCGATCTTGATCGCGCCGGATCAGAAGGTTTGGATGGATCGCATGATCAAGGAAGGCAAGATCGCCATTCCTCCAGGCGGGACGCTGGAAAAAGGCTCGCTCTATTCGATGTTTGTC
>JANNXZ010000367.1:0-3490 GCA_031409835.1 Nitrospirota bacterium | reverse complement strand
CCCCATCTCGCCCGTATCAAGACGTATGAAGCCGAATGCAAACAGTGTCATACGAAGGAACAGATGACCGGCAAAGAACAGCCGACCCCACCATGGGACAGCGCCTCAATCACGATGATGGCTGAAGTGCATCTCCTACACGATCAACCCACATGCCCCTTCGATGACACCCCCATCACCTTTACCTCCATGCCGAATCCCCGACGCAAAGCCCGCTACCGCCTCTCCTGCTTCTACTGCGGCCGCCACGCTGAATTGAATTGGCCGCCGGCGGAAGCAAAAAGATAAGGGGTGGCATCCAGCAATCCTCTGTGGTCGCTCGATGCGCGCAATGGAGACCACACCAGCCGCCTCGCCGGATACGGGTAAAGCGTAGGGGAATCAGCGCATGATGCACTTTACGTTACCATGGCTGTTCAGAAACTCAGCAGCAAGAATCAGATTGTCATTCCGAAGGAAGCCCGGCAGGCAATGGATGCCAACGGTGGCGATGAATTGCTGGTTGTCGTGAAGGACAACCTGACGCCTGTGATGCCAAAGCCCAAACGGTATGCAAGGACCATACAGGGGCTAGCTAAGGGGATGTATCCCTCCGGCTACCTGAAGCGACAGCGCTGGTCGCGGTAGGGTCTCTTTCTGAAAGACCTTCCGACCGAACGTGAACGCATTAGTCTCGACACTAACAGCCTTATTTATTTTCTCGAAAACCATCTACCCTACAGGTCCTGGTACGGGTCCTTGTTCGACCTGATCGAACAGGGTCATAATCCGGCAGTGACATCGACCGTCACACTCTTGGAATTGCTGGTCCAGCCTTATTGTATTCAACAAGAGGAACTGCGCAGAAGATCTTTACCATCACCAGTACCTACCCAAAGCTCAAATTGGTGCCGCTGATGATGAATGTGGCAGATCGAGCGGCCGAGTTGCGGGCTCGCTATCGCCTCAGTACGCCCGATGCCATACAGTTGGCCACGGCCATCGGCCACAAGGCCACGCGTTTTAGGGAAACGATCGCGCCTTGCGGAGGGTACAAGAGATTGAATGTATCATTGTGGGTGACATGCCCTAACCGCGACTCGCGTATCTCGTCGTTCGTTCCTCGTATAACCGTAAGCAGCCAGGCGAGACGGGTTCATCCGCCTCGACCTGCCACTCAGTCGACCAATGTCCGATGTCACATCCGGCGCTCATGAACTGAGAGTGAGGGGCTCAACCACTACCGTATGGGTGTTCTACTTCGTCACATTGGTTGACGCGATTGCGCGTGTTTCACGGCTTCCAGCTGCAGACGCTCCTCCGTATCCCAAGGAGCGAGCTTCAACGGCGGCGGCGATCCTTCGTTGCTTCTCGTTGAGATACGGCAACAACGACAGCAGTTTTTGCTTGCGAGATTGTGAGTCAGACACTCAGCCAGCATACGTTTCATGCCGCAACTCGTCCAAGTTATTTTAGTGCGAGCCCTAAGATGTAGGCGAGGTGGCCAAACCGTCTGAATCTATCTTGGCCTAACGGAAGAAAGGTGTGTGAGAAAGACTACGCCTTAAGTTCTTCGTTGAGACTGGCAATGGTCCGCTTGAGTTTTACCTCCTCATCGGGCTGAATCTTCGTAAACTGGATCCCAAATGTATTAGCTTTGACCCACCGCACTTTGGCTTCGTCGATCCGCAAAGGCCAATCAAGCCCAGGGACATAGATGCGACACTCAAACGAAGCCCCCACGATGACCGGAAAATCCGTTTCGATCTTACAGCCTCCAGCAGAGAGGTCCAACGTCCGACCTTGGCCTTCTCGCTGCCCGCCAGAAAATGTGCTTCTGAACTGTGATGTAAAGCGTGGCTGTTGGCGCTTCTCTGATGTACGCTTCTCTTTGGTCATACGAGCCTGAGAAGGCCCCTTACTTAATTTCCGCTTTTTTTTCACACAATCCATGCTTGCTTCAGCTCCAATTCAAACAATAAACCCCAGGCCTGTTTTAGAGGCGCCGGGGTTCCTTGGAGTCGCCGATCGCTCAGTTATTTCTTCACATTCAACAACACGTGTCCGCGGCGGTTCTGCTGGTAGCAGGACTCAGTAGAATCCTCGCAGAAAGGACGCGCCTTGCCGTACGACACGATCGCCACCTGCTTGGGGGCTACACCCGATTCGATCAGATAGCTGCGCGCAGCCTTGGCTCGCTTATCCCCCAACACAATGTTGTAGTCGGCCGTGCCCCGTTCATCGCAATGACCCTCGACCTTCATCACCGCTCCAGAATGATCCTTCAGCCACTGTGCATTGAGGTTCAATGCCTCCATTCCGGCATCTGAAAGGATCCACTGATCATATCCAAAAAACACATCCTTTAGGCCAGCCTCGATGGCCGCTTTTTCCTCTTTGGTTATTTCTGCACGTTGACGGGCGCTTATCCCAGATGGGGAAAGCGATACGATATCGCCACCCTTCCCCAGACGCTCTTCGGAGGGATTCTGTGAGAAACCACTTAGCCCTTTCCCTGGACCACTGTTTTGCGCAGACCCTGATCCCGTCTCTCCATCGGACTGCAGCCATTTCATGCTACAGCCTTGACCAACCAACAGAACAATCCCCATCGCTGCCACGATACCAGTTTTCATTGGAGTTCCGATCATGATTATTCTCCCATTTTTGGAATACCATTTTGTCTGCGTAATATGAACTATAGCACCAGGATGAAAAGATGAAGCTCTCCTGCGGCTCGTAGCCATTTTGCTTGAATTCTCAGGCCGTTGTCTGTGGCTCTTAAGAACGAAACACGTCAGGTGGGAAAGCACGTACACATTGGACCAACTGCGGAAGAAAGGGGCCATCAATCAAACAGTTAGAGTTGAGCCTGCTTGCGATCAGCCCATCGAGCCGGTCGCATTACGGTGCTTAACGCGGCTACAGCACAAATGAGGGCCAACATGGCCAAGCCCACCATTAGAAAGAAACCAGCTCGGACGTCATGGAGGACTACATGATTCATGGTAAGCCCCTCCTCTCGGTGACTGTGCTCTTATCCACTCAGCCATCCACAAGAACAGACCCAGGGTGCCGTGGGATACTGCTTCGTCAACCAGCGTCCACAACAGGGGCAATGCCTCGTCCAGGCTTGCCGCTGACTACGCCTGAGAAAGCTCCCTCTAGAAAGTCTGACGCGACCTATGCCTATAGCATAGCACCATTCAGACACCCCTCGGACCCTGCTCCTTGTTACAAGAGTACTGCGGGGGATACGAGGAATCTATGCGGCTTGGGTGGGGGAACGACCCTCTCAAAAGGGCCAGGCAGACTAGTTGTAAGCTACTGATACTTCAAGCATTCCATCCTGAGGCTTCAGCAGATGGAGTGGTGCGCCCGGAGGGACTTGAACCCCCAACCCCCGGATCCGAAGTCCGATGCTCTATCCATTGAGCTACGGGCGCACTTGGCTATTTCAACCACTTCAAGGAAGGCCTTGTCAAGGATG
Organism: Nitrospirota bacterium; assembly: GCA_031409835.1. Classification (GTDB taxonomy): domain Bacteria; phylum Nitrospirota; class Nitrospiria; order Nitrospirales; family Nitrospiraceae; genus Palsa-1315. The sequence continues at coordinate 21 of JANNXZ010000367.1, read as the reverse complement.
AGGCGACGGATAGGCTCATCC
>JANNXZ010000366.1:0-2626 GCA_031409835.1 Nitrospirota bacterium | reverse complement strand
TTTATTCTGACGCTCACGACGGGGAAAGATGGCGCCATCTATGCTGGAACGTTCCGTGGCGGAGTGTTTCGTTCGCGTGATCAAGGGAAGAGCTGGCAGGCGATCAATAGCGGGCTCAAGCGTTTAGAAATTAAAGCGCTTCTTGCCGTCAATAGTGGGGTCTACGCAGGGACGAGCGATGGGGTCTATCGGCTGAACGCTGACAGCTGGTCGGTGGTGACCACCGGTCTCGACGATATCCTAGTCCATTCATTAGCCCTCGCGTCCGATGGGACGCTGTTTGCCGGCACTTCTGGGAAAGGGGTCTTACGATTTAAGTCGCAATCGACTGGTTGGGTGCGTGAGCGGCAAGGACTCAAAGATCACGAAGGGATGACGGAGAACTTTATTCGCGTATTGACGATTGATTCAGACGGTGGCATCTATGCCGGCACATTTGACGGAGGTGTGTTTTGGAGTACCGATGGGGGCGTCACCTGGCGGCCCATCAGCCGGGCACTCCCGAACGATTCGATTCGCGGAATTCTGTTCAATAGCCGAGGGCTTTTTGTGGCGACGGGGCATGGCATTTTCAAAACGACCGACAAGGGGCGTCAGTGGATGCCGCTCAATAAGGGGTTAACGAGCATGGCGATCCAAGTGTTGATCGAGTCCGGCGCCGGAGTGCTCTATGTCGGTACGAGTGACGGGGCATTCCGAAGCGACGACGACGGACGGACGTGGAGCCCTATCAATCAGGGTCTTGAGGGAGGGGCGGCTCCGTCGCCTTTCCATTTTCGCTAACCAAGAAAGGGTAGAGGACGATGTCAGAGCCGACAGAGAACACGCGAGCCACCATTTCTATCAGCAGCAAGGGGACACCGTTGGGCGAAATCGTGTTGCGATTCTTTCATGATGTGGCCCCTGGGCATGCGAAGAATTTTACGAAGTTGACCCAAGAGGGTTTCTATAACGGCACAACATTTCATCGGGTCATTCCTGGGTTCATGATCCAAGGCGGCGATCCCAACAGCAAGAATCCCGACCGTGCGTCGCACGGCATGGGGGGGCCTGGACACAAGGTCAAAGCCGAGTTCAACAGCAAGCCGCACAAGCGCGGGGTGCTCTCGATGGCGCGCTCGAACGACCCAGACAGCGCCGGCTCACAGTTTTTCATCTGCGTCGCGGACGCGAACTTTCTCGATTGGCAGTACACGGCATTCGGCGAAGTGGTCAGCGGGATGGACGTGGTGGACAAGGTGGTTGGTATGAAGCGTGACGGTCGGGACAATCCTCTCGAACGAGTCGAGATGACCGTCACGATTACGGACTAATGAAAGCTGTGATGGGTGATGTGTGAAGGGTGATGAGTTGTTGAAGACGACGTTATTTTCATGGATTTACCGATCACGCATCACGCATCACGCATCACTTATTTGTGCGGTTTTGGTCCTATCCGGATGCGCCATTCCTGTGCTGCCCCATCGTGCGGTCTATGAAGATCCGGTGAACTATGTTCGGCTGGAGGTGGATGATGCCGTGTTGCCGGAATGGCCACCCAGCGCGCATGCGCATCCGAAGGCCATGCGTGCGGAGGACATGTCTCGCATTCTCGGCAGCATCTCGGTGAAAGAACATCGGATCTGGTTACAGAAAAAGCTGCAGGGCGAGGCGCCGCTGGTTCCGGCGTTTCGCCCGGAGGAACTCTCGCTCTTGTCTCAGCAGATTGCAGAGGCCCTCGCCGCAGCCCGACCGGACGAACGGGTGACGTTTTATCTCAGTGAGCCGCAAACGTCCGTCAAGCGCATCATTACCACGGGGGGAGTATACGTCCATGGCACGGAGTTGCATTTCATTTTGGGGAATTGGCAGGTCCTCTACGGCATTCCGACCTATGGGATGATCTATGATCGCCGCTATCCCATGCGTCCGACGGCCGCCAAAGGATTTTATTTGTACTTCTATCCAGCAGAAGCAACCGTAACCCAGAACCACAGTCTCTGGGATATGTTGTTGGCCAATGCCACTGACGAACTCGTGATCGATCTGACGAAAACTGTCCCTGGCCCTCTCGTGCCTTTGGCTGGACGCTGAAAAAGCTGCAGGGGCATTCCCGAAACTCGTGAAGCGTCGTGCGCTTTCGGATTCGGACGTTTCACGCTTCACGTTTCACAAACGACGAGGGCGGCCAGTTTGAGCATTCTGCCAGTCCCGCTTGTTGTGCTCGTTGCTGTATGTGGACGGTTTCCTCATCTTCCCGATTGCCGAACGAGAAAAGCAGAAAATTCCCTGTCAAGACACAGACTTCGTAGATTTCATGCGGGTGATTCGGTAAGATGGCTCACTCGAAGAAATGATGCGGTTTACCCACCAAGCCCGCATTATTCATGAAGGTTCGCCGTGAAAGCGCGCAGACGCGAAGCGCGACGGGCACTCGGAACTGTAAAGCCTTGAGGCATACTCGTGCAGTATGTCGAAGGGCTGAATGGCGAGACTGCCCATCGTCGCCGCGTATCCGCGCTTGCAGGAGAAGCTTCATGGATAATGTGGACAAAGATAACCGACCCAGGGAGTAGGAGTGGTCCGAACTCGTGTCGCTGTCGCGCTGATTGTCCTTCTGCTGATCGGCGGCGGCGCGTTTCTCATG
>JANNXZ010000365.1:0-2617 GCA_031409835.1 Nitrospirota bacterium | reverse complement strand
CGATCGAGGTCGTTCAAAACCACCATGTCGAACGGCGTCGTCGTTGTGCCTTCCTCTTTGTACCCACGCACATGCAAATTTATATGGTTAGTCCGACGGTAGGTCAGGCGATGAATCAACCAGGGGTAGCCATGGAAGGCGAAGATGATCGGTTTGTCGGTCGTAAATAGGCTGTCGAATTCCTTGTCGCTCAACCCGTGGGGGTGCTCACGCTGCGGCTGGAGCTTCATCAAGTTCACCACGTTAATCACTCTAATTCTTAGCCGAGGGAAAAATTTCCTGAGCAACTCGACGGCGGCTAGTGTTTCCAGCGTTGGTACGTCGCCGCAGCAAGCCATCACGACATCGGGCTCACTACCCCGGTCGTTGCTGGCCCATGGCCAGATGCCAAGGCCGGCGGTGCAATGTTTGATCGCGGCGTCCATATTCAACCACTGGGGCGCAGGTTGCTTGCCGGCCACGATCACGTTCACGTAGTTGCGGCTGCGCAGACAGTGGTCGGTGACGGACAAGAGCGTGTTGGCGTCAGGCGGCAGATAGACCCGGATCACCTCGGCCTTCTTATTGACAACATGGTCGATGAACCCCGGGTCCTGGTGGCTGAAACCGTTGTGATCCTGCCGCCACACATGCGACGACAGCAAGTAGTTCAAGGACGCAATCGGTCGCCGCCAGGGAATCTGACTGGACACTTTGAGCCATTTGGCGTGCTGGTTGAACATCGAATCGACAATATGGATAAAGGCCTCATAGCAGGAGAACATTCCATGGCGGCCCGTCAAGAGATAGCCTTCGAGCCAACCTTCGCACTGATGCTCACTCAGCATCTCCATCACACGGCCATCCGGCGCCACATGATCGTCGCCGGGAACGATCTCTGCGGTTGAACATCGGTTCGTCACCTCGAACACCGCGCCCCAGCGATTCGAGTTCGTCTCGTCCGGGCTGAACACGCGGAAGTTGTGGGGATTGGATTTCACCACGTCGCGAATAAACTCGCCTTGGACGCGTGTGGCTTCGCCGTCCACCGCGCCGGGCTTCTGTACTTTCACGGCGTAATCGCGGAAATCCGGCAGGCGCAGGTCGTGCAGCAACAGGCCGCCGTTGGCGTGCGGATTGGCGCTCATGCGGCGCTCGCCTGTCGGCGCCAGATCGGCGAGTTCAGGAAAGAGCTGGCCAGTCCGGTCGAATAACTCCTCGGGCCGATAGCTCTTCATCCACTGTTCCAACAGCTTCACGTGGCCCGGGCGACTCATGTCGCCCATCGGCACCTGGTGCGAACGGAAGGTTCCTTCAGCCTGCTTCCCATCCACGACCTTCGGCCCAGTCCAGCCCTTTGGCGAGCGCAGGACGATCATCGGCCACCGGGGCCGTTTCGTAAATCCTTTGGTCCGTGCCGCGCGCTGGATCTTCTTGATGTCGGCCACGACGGCATCCAGCGTCGCGGCCATCTGTCGATGCATCGTGGCGGGATCATCGCCCTCGACGAAATAGGGGCGGTAGCCATAGCCGATAAATAGCGATTCCAACTCGTCGTGCGGAATACGCGCCAGCACCGTAGGACCGGCGATCTTGTACCCGTTCAGATGCAGGATCGGCAGCACGGCGCCGTCGTGTGCAGGGTTCAGAAACTTGTTCGAATGCCAACTGGCCGCTAGCGGGCCGGTTTCCGCTTCACCATCACCCACGACGCAGGCGACAAGCAGGTCCGGATTATCGAACGCCGCGCCGAACGCATGCGACAGCGAGTACCCCAACTCGCCACCCTCGTGAATAGATCCCGGTGTCTCTGGCGCGACGTGACTCGGAATGCCCCCGGGAAATGAGAACTGTTTGAACAAGCGCTTCAGGCCCTCTTCATCTTGCGAGATATTCGGATAGACCTCGCTGTAGATACCTTCGAGATAGGCATTCGCCACGAGTCCTGGTCCACCGTGGCCAGGTCCGGTGATATACATGACGTTCAGATCGTCGTTCTTAATGACGCGGTTCAGATGCACATAGATGAAGTTCAACCCCGGTGTCGTGCCCCAATGGCCAAGCAACCGCGGCTTGATGTGGGCGCGCGTCAGCGGCTTCTTCAGCAAGGGATTGTCATAGAGATAAATTTGACCGACAGACAGGTAATTGGCCGCACGCCAATAGGCATCGATCAGCCCTAAGTTCTTCTTGGGTAATACAGACTTCATGGTTGTCTCTCCGTAGCTAGCAGGGTGCTGAAAAAGCCCGTCAGCTGCGTTCTCGCATCGTTCAGACCCTCAGCGTACCCCAGATACGCCTCGGTTCTTCACCAACTGCGGCCTTGCTGGACGTCATTTTTGGCACCCTGCGTGAGGGTTTTTCTGTTTGCTAAACGAACGGCCTGTCGAAATTCTCGCGTGTCAAAATAGCTTTTCCCCAGCCTGGTAACGTATCTCTGTAACAGGCCAATAATGTTGTACCTGCACCTTACAAGCTATACTGGCCTGCTCAGTATGCATTCGAACGTGGCGCGAGCGATCTCGAGTTCTTCATCGCCTCCCGCCACATAGCAGGCCAACGGTGCGCCTTCCTCGCTGATCTTTATTGCCTCGCCGGGAGCGATCTCCCTTGCCGCCTCATTGCGCATGGGATCGAG
>JANNXZ010000364.1:0-1779 GCA_031409835.1 Nitrospirota bacterium | reverse complement strand
GCCCATCTGAGTTGCGAGCTCGTCGGAGATGACTTCGCGCCCGCCGCGAAGTTCGATGGTCAAATAAGAGATACAGAGCCGGGCATCGACGACATAGGGTTCGACGATAGCGCCGGTCGGACAAGCCTGAATACAGAGGGTACAGCTTCCGCACAGATCTGTGGCCGGTTCATCCGGTATCAGATCCAGCGTCGTCAGAATCTCCCCGAGCAGGAGCCAAGAACCAGATTCGGCTGAGACGAGATTGGAATGTTTCCCGATCCAGCCAAGGCCGGCCTGCTGCGCCCAGGCCTTTTCCATGATCGGACCCGTATCGGAATAGGATTTGGTGGTAGTGCCTGGTGCCAGATCTGCGATCTTCGCTTCGAGTTGCGCAAGTCGCTGGCTCATGACCAGATGGTAATCCTTGCCCCAGGCGTAACGGGCGATGCGTCCCATACCAGGCTGCTCGTTCGCACGATTGTCGGTGTAGTAGTTCATCCCGACCGAGATCATCGAACGGCATCCCGGCAAGACCAGTTGGGAATCGCTTCGACGGGCTGGGTCGCGAGTCATCCAGGCCATCGTGCCGTGGTAGCCTTGCCGGAGCCATTCCGTGAGACGACCGTAGAGACTCTGAGTTAGAGCGCTTGTCTCAGTGCTGAGTGCTGAGTGCTGAGCGTGATCGGTGACTCGGCTGATGCCGACGGCGTCGAAACCCAGGGCAAGTGCTTCACGTTTGATCGTCTCAGCAAGCAACATGGCTAGCAATGTGTGGAAAAGTAAGTGGCACGCCAGAACTTCACAGGGTCCGCATGCTTGGAACAACGGGAGAGCGCCACACAGGATGCTCAAAAATGCCGTCCAGCAAGGCCGCAGCGAGTGAAGACCCGGAGGCGTACCCTCTGGGGTACGTTGAGGATCTGAACGATGCGAGAACGAAGCTGGCGGATTTTTTCAGCATCCTGCTAGTGCGATTGTTGGGAACAGTCAAAGCGGACAACAAACTGGGCTGAGCAATGGTCGGATTTGCAGCGGGTGCAGGAGCCGGTGATCTTGGTTTTCCAGTCTGTGGCGTTGTCGTCGAATCGGCAGAATGTGTTTCCGCCTTTGGAGACGGTCGTCCAGGGTTTGTCGGTTCCGGGGATATTGGCCACGAGGCAGCCTGTGGGGAAGGGGACGTGACAGCTATGCGAGGCCTCTCCCTTCGCCATGCCGAAACTGCAAGACTGTTCTGTTGTGGCGTGTGAATCGTCCATAGGTTGTGCGTGAGCTGTGTCTGAAAGGCTCCACAGGCCGATGAGCATGAGTAACAGGAAGGACCAGCGTTTCATGATGCCGCATCGTAGCACAGAGATGTTTGGCAGGATGCTGAAAAAGTCGCTCCCAAGGGCCGTGAAAGGTAAGACGTGAAACGTAGGACGACCGAATACTTTCCCCCGAACCCTTTCACGTCTCACGATTCGATGTTTGTCCTCGCGCGGTTCTCAACGGGTCTATATACTTGCGCCATGTTGTGGCGTGTGATGATTGTCATGGGCTGTCTCGTGCTCGGCTGGTCAGGGTGGAGCCATGCGGCAGAGCCGGTCGTACTGGATGTTCGTACGGGACCCACCGGCGGTGTGAAGGCGACGGCCACGATTCATTTTCAGGTGGAACCGGCAATCATTCGCCAATTGTTAACCGACTATGCTCATTGGCCTGATCTCTTCGATGTACGGATGCGGATGGCGGAGATACGAGAGCAAGACGGCAAGGTGTTTACGGATATTCGGATCGACCATGCCCTGCTCCCAGGAG
>JANNXZ010000363.1:0-16853 GCA_031409835.1 Nitrospirota bacterium | reverse complement strand
TCCTATCTGAATGGAAAGGGCATGCCTTCCTTCCGCCGTATCCTGCGTTCCCCCGAACGTTGGCAGCGGATTGTCGAGGTGGCCGCACGCTGGGGCGAGCACTTACCCTCGGAGCCGGACGCGGGCGCGCTCGAAACGTTCCTCATCGCACGTCGGAAGGCTGATCCCCTCAGATTTCCGGATCTGTCCCTGGCCATCGTAAAACTCATTGGCAGAGGCGAGTATGTCCTGGATCAGTCGAAGGATGGCGTTCCCGAACACTTTGGGCTTGCTGTGAAGGGGTACACCCATTCCACCGCTCCCAACCGGCGCTTTCCCGATCTCATCACCCAGCGGCTGATCAAAGCGGCGCTGGCCGGCGCGGCAACGCCGTACCATCCAGAAGAATTGAAGTATCTGGCCGACCACTGTACTGAGAAGGAGACGGATGCGGAAAAAGTCGAGCGCCAGCTCCGCAAATCCGCTGCCGCCCTCTTGCTCGAATCGCAGATTGGGCAGCGCTTCGACGCCATTGTGACGGGCGCGTCAGACAAAGGTACGTGGGTCAGGCTCCTTGAACCACCGGTCGAAGGGAGACTGGTGACGGGCGAGCGTGGCCTCGACGTTGGAGATAAGGTGCAAGTAGAGCTGATAAGTACGGATGTCGAACGAGGGTACATCGACTTCGTCAGAGTTGGATTGTGAATAAATTACCGTTCTCTGGTTTGTTTGGTTTGTCTCGTTTATTTGGTTGAACCAGACTAACCGGATAGACCAGACAAACTAGAGCAACCAGCCGGTCTGCCCGCTTCACACGCTTGCTATCAGCCCATGCTCTTCTGCCCGCCTGTCCGGTGTCTCCAAGCTGGTGCGGCCGAGTGTGCCGTCGCGGTAGTCCGACAAGAGTATCCTCGCCGCTTTGTCTCGATCTATTCCGCCGCCGCTTCTGGTCAATAGGCAGCCACGCTTTTTGCCGATGGCGTCGATCACGCCTGCACTCGTCAGCCCTTCTACCGCAAACCCGTAGCGCGCCGTGAGCCTGGCTGGGTAGCGCGCGAGCAGGATTCCGGCGAGAAACTCGGCGACCGCTTCGTCATCGACGACCTTGTGGCCTATGGCGTTGACGGTAGCGAGCAGGAGGCCCACATGAGGGTCTTTGATAGTGCCCCACAGCAGTCCGGGTGAGTCGGTGATGGCCATGCGGTCGTTGAGTTTGTGACGTTGTTGAACTTTGGTCACGGCTGGCTCGTCGCCCACGCGAGCGATGCGGCGTTTGAGGAGCATGTTCATCAGGGTCGATTTGCCAACGTTGGGAACACCCATAATAAGCATGCGCAGTGGCTTCGCGCTGCTGTTGCGATGGGGGGCGAGCGGCTGGCAGAACTGGGGCAGCTTCGCGGCATCGCCCGCATGGCTACAAGAAAGAGCCACAGCGCTGACGCCCGGTTGCCGGTTATAGAGGTCGAGCCAAGCCTGAGTGACTGCGGGATCGGCGAGATCGGCTTTGTTGAGGACTTTCAGGCTAGGGCGCTGGCGGGCCAGGCGCAGCTCTTCGATCAGTGGATTGCAGCTGGCGTTCGGTATTCGCGCATCCAGCACCTCGACGACGACATCGATCACTTCCATCGTTTTGGCCGCTTCTTTGCGCGCCGTATTCATGTGACCGGGGAACCATTGGATGGACATGGAGGGCCAGGCTTTCTGTCAAAAAAATTGTACTCTAGCAGGATACTGAAAAGGCCGCCAGCAGAAGAAGACGGTTATTTGGTTGATCTGGTTTGTCTCGTTTGTTTGGTTAAACAAGACCAACTAGATGAACCAGACAAACCAGAGCAACCAGTCTGTTCGTTATCGGAGGCGTTCGCGGCCATGGGGAGTGCTCAGATCTTGGTCGGGACCGAGGGGGATGATGCGGGTTGGATTGATGTCGTCGTGGGTCATGTAGTAATGCCGCTTGATGTGGTCGAAGTTCACGGTGTCGGCGATGCCGTCGGTCTGATAGAGGTCTTTGAGATAGCCGAAGAGGTTGGGGTAATCGATGATCCGCCGGAGGTTGCACTTGAAATGGCCATGGTAGACGGTGTCGAAGCGCACAAGGGTGACAAACAAGCGCCAGTCGGTTTCGACGAACTGTGAGCCGAAGAGGTAGCGTTGGCGCGCCAGCCGGTCCTCAAGTTGATCGAGAGCGTCGAAGAGGCGTAACACAGCTCGTTCGTGGGCCTGCTGCGATGTGGCGAATCCCGCACGATAGACCCCGTCGTTCACGTTCTCGTAGATAAAGGCGTTGAGGTTGTCGATCTCGTTCCTGATTCCTTCTTGATAGAGGTCGATCCTACTCTCGGTGAAGCGATCGAATTCGCCGTTGAACATGCGCATGAGATCGTCGTCGGAATTGGTGACGATGCGTTTCGTCACCGTATCCCACAACACAGGGACAGTGAACCGTCCCAGATAGTTCGGATCGGTGGCCTTGTAGGCCTGGCTGAGGAACTGGAACCCATTGATGGGATCGCGCGAATGGCCTGGCCCTTCGCGGAAGGCCCAGCCACGCTCGTCGCGTATCGGATCCACGACCGTCATGCCGATCACATGTTCGAGCTTCTTGAGTTTCCGTACGATGATCGTTCGATGTGCCCAGGGGCAGGCCCAGGAGACATAGAGATGGTAGCGTCCACTCGCCGCCTGGTAGCCGGAGTTCCCATTTGCGGTCACCCAGCTCTGAAAGACATCCGGTTGCCTAATGAAGGCTCCCTCAATGCTCTGCTCGTCTGGAAATTGTGCCTGGGTGATCATCGCCGGGCTCCTTCGTTTCGCCACCGTATCATATTGCGGAATAAGAAGGAGGAGAGCGGTTAGGTGCCCTTCTTGCTCGCAGCGCCCCCACGATGAAAGGGGTGGAATGACACCCGTGCTGATCCCTTGCTCCCGGAGCGCGCACGATCAGAATGTGCTTGCTCGACGGCCGCAGTGGGACCAACACGGGTGCCATTCCCGGGAGAGTGAAACGAGCAAGCTTGGAGGGACTATTTGTATTCAGTGACGCTTGATGCGCGTCTGTGCGAATTGACCGGGACAATCCTGAAAAGTACAATGCCCCAATATTTTTTACCGGAGAACGGCTGGTCATCAGACAAGAGGATATCCGACAGGAGCTGGTAAGCCACCATGTTCATTCAGTTGGTTCAAACAAGGAGGTCGCGATGCAGATGATGGGACGTATCGGATTGATGGGATTAGGGATTGCATTGATGGGCTGTCTCGTCGGGGCACCAGCCTTCGCAGGGGATACACCAGCTAAACCACCAGTCGAAGACGGATCGAAGGTGATGATCACATCTCCCAAGGACGGGGAAGAGGTTGATGACAGCTTTGAATTGAAGTACGAGTTGACCAAGGGTTCCCAAGCGACGCATGTTCATGTGTATCTGGACGGTCAGTATCAGAAGGGTTTTCCCGGGGCGTTCAAGGGCCTGAGCAAGGGAGATCACAAGATCACCGTGACTGGCGCCACGAAGGACCACGATCTTGTCACGGCCACCCATACCATTATCGTCGAAGTGGAATAGGGATAGGGCCCGCCTCCTCACGGCCACCAGGGTCTCTTGTGAAAGAGCCCTGGTGCGCCGGGTTTTCACAAATTGTTTCCACCGCTCGGTAAGTAGCCGCCCCGTTCGAACAGCAGATTCCCTCCAACAGCGCCGGATTATAAGCAAGGCAGAAAGAGGCGGCAGGTGCCTTTCTTACCCGTCGCAGCTGCACAATCAGAAAGAGTGTGTTCCATCGATGCGCGCCTGTGTCGATTGACTGAGACAATTCTGAAAAGTAAAATGTTCAATTATTCTCTACCGGGGAACGCTGGTCATCAGACTAGCGGATATTCGGCGGGGGATCGTAAGTTGCAGTGTCCATTCAGTTGGTTCAAACAAGGAGGTCGTGATGCAGATGATGGGACGTATTGGGTTCATGGGATTAGGAATCGCGTTCGCGGGTTGTCTCAGCGTGGGGCCAGTATTCGCAGGTGATAAACCGGCGGCTGCACCAGTTGCGGACGGGTCGACGGTGACGATTACGTCTCCCAAGGACGGGGACAAGGTCAGTGACACCTTTGAGGTGAAGTACGAGTTGGCCAAGGGCTCCGTAGGTACACATGTCCATGCATACGTGGACGATCAGTATCAGAAAGGCTTTTCTGGAACGCTGAAGGGCTTGAGCAAAGGGACGCACAAGGTCACTGTAACCGGCGCCACAAAGGACCACGATCCTGTCACGGCCAGCCATAGCATCACGGTCGACGTGCAATAGGGCAGCCAGCCATCTTCAAGGCCACCAGGGCTTCTTGTGAAAGAGGCTCTGGTGCGCCGGGTTTCCCAAACCGTTTCCAGCTCTTCCCCTGTACCGCCTCACGTAATTTCCTGGCAGCCTATTTTTATTTATTGACCATCCATTCTGCAGAGAATTACGGCATCGGTTTTGGGGGCGCCTGCGGATTGATCTGAGGGCTCCCAATCTTCAACATTCGCGTCAGCAACGGAATCGCCGTCCCCTGCATGACGACGGACGTGAGTGCGATAAAGAACACCAAATGAAAGATCATGTCGGCCTTCTCGAGCCCGGCCACTAAGGGAAACGTGGCCAAGATGATTGGCACGGCTCCACGGAGCCCTGCCCAGGCCACCAGCGTCTGCTCTCGAAAGGACATCGGCGAAAAGGCCAGCGCTGCGTGGACACTCGCAGGGCGGGCGATGAAGATCAGGAAAAGGGAAATCAGGATGCCCGCCCCGGCGATCGGTACGAGCCTTGCTGGAAATACTTGTAGCCCCAGCGCCAAGAACATGGTGACCTGCATCAGCCAGGCCAGCCCATCGTGAAAACGCAAGACACTCTGTTGGTGAGTAAACGGCTTTCGCGCCATGACGAGCCCCGCCAGGTACACGGCAAGAAATCCACTCCCGTCCAGGTAGTCGGTCAGGCCGTAGGTCAGCAGCGCCAGCGCCACCGACAGCACCGGATAAATGCCTTCCAATTCCAAGTCGAGCGCATTGAACGATCGTCGCATGATCTCGCCCATCGCAATGCCAATCACCGTTCCCACGCCCATTTGCATCACAAAGAATAGGACAAGCTCCCCAAAAGAGGTCGAGGGTTCCGTCAACAGTCGAATCAGCGCGATCGTCAGCACGACGGCCATCGGATCGTTGCTGCCGGATTCAAATTCGAGCAATTGGATCAATCGCCGGGGGATTTTGGTCCTCCGCGCTCGTAGCACCATGAAGACGGCCGCAGCATCGGTGGACGAGACAATGGCGCCGAGCAAGAGGCCCTCCAGAAATGAGAACCCCTGGACCCAGGCAACAAACATCCCGATGAGCAGCGCAGTGATCAGAACCCCGATTGTCGAGAGCGACACTCCCTGCCACACGATGGGGCGTATCGCCGACCACTCTGTGTCCAATCCACCAGAAAAGAGAATCAAGACAAGCGCAGTGATACCCAGCGACCGCACCAGAGACGGATTGTCGAACGTGATGACGCCGAGACCGTCAGATCCCGCCAACATGCCGATGGCGAGGAACAAGACCAGTGAGGGGATGCCGAACCGATTCGAGAGCTTGATCGTTAAAATGCTCAGAATGACGAGGGTGGAGAACACAATGAAGGTCACATCAATGGAAGCCGGCATCGTGCTTTTGTCTTTCGAGGTTGTTCAGTGCGAACCGATGTGCGGTCTATAGCACAGACGAACGGATCAGGCTAGCCACAAGATGAGGGAACGGGCGGGTACCTAGGCAAATAGAGAGGCTGGGACACTTAATTCCCGAGCAGTTTGTTGCCTGTCTTTTCCATCCGTCCATTGTGGTAACGTGAGTGAAAGGGGCCGACCCCACACAGGTGTGTGCCGATAGCCTGGGCCGAAGGCCTCGCCTGAGAAGTGATGGGAATATAGGGTGCGTATAGCCCTGCTGTTGATCATTGTCGGTATTGTGATATTCGGTCCACAACTATGGACCAGGCGGGTGTTTGCCCAGCATAGCGTGCCCCGTCCTGACTATCCGGGCACTGGGGCGGAGTTAGCGCGACATCTGCTCGATCAGTTAGACCTGACGCACATCAAGGTGGAAACGACCGAGCTGGGCGACCATTACGACCCTGAAGCCAAGGCTGTTCGCTTGACGCCCGATAAATTTAATGGGAAATCCCTCACCGCTGTCACTGTCGCTGCCCACGAGGTTGGCCATGCCATCCAAGACCATATAGGCTACCAGCCCTTCGCGGAGCGCACGCGGCTGGTACGGGTCGCGCGGGGGGCAGAAAAGCTTGGAGGGGTAGTGATGATGGGCATTCCAATCGCGGCGGCATTGGCTCAGACCCCTATGGCGGGTGTCGTTGTCCTGGTTGCCGGGATCGCGACGATGGGGATCTCCACGCTTGTGCACCTTGTTACGCTTCCAGTCGAGTGGGACGCCAGCTTCCGGCGTGCGCTTCCGGTGCTCCAGCAAAGAAACTACCTGTCGCCTGAAGACGAGCAGGGGGCTCGCCGCATCCTCACAGCGGCCGCGCTGACATATGTAGCCGCTTCCCTCGCGAGTCTGCTGAGCCTATGGCGGTGGATCGGCTTCCTGCGGCGATAGGCGCAGTTACTGTCACGGTATGTTCTCAGAGGGGTTCTGTGCCTGGCCAGGAGCCTGCCCGCCATGTGCAGATACTCTCAGGGATGCGTCGCCCCTAGCGGATGTTTTCGCTCAGTGAACCCTGATTTCGGATACTGAAGACGTAGGGATGATGGATTGGCCAGGTCAGATGACTTGAAAAGGCTCACGAGCGTTAGCGGCAACTAGTTCACCGCAGGCAGTACAGTGATAGTTGTCCGTCAAATAGTCATCATTGTTGTGCTCTAATTCCAGGTGCAGATGCCTACAAGGAGGATTTTCTCCCTCCTCCCACTTCTCGCGTAACGCAGCAGCTTGCGCTTTTGTCATGGTATCCACCCCCATTGTCCGATACCGTTGTCCAACCGATTATTATCTAACGAATTGGTCAACGATATCAACTGGAGATTGTACTGCCCCACTTAAACTCTGGGCAGTTTTCTGCACAGGTGCCATTCCATCCTTCTTATCGTACACATTCTGCGAGCGAGAAGGATGGTCTGGCGGCTCCTTGCCCCACAACCTGCCTCTCTAAGCCAATCGAGAGGTCGTTGACCAAGCCTTTCCGTCGGCGTAGCATAACTCCCAGACGTTCCAGTGACGGTGGCTGCTGTTTCTTCCGCACGCTACTACTCGTCATCCTGCGCGCCGGATCTCCCACAGCCTCCTTCACTCCTACGACAGATACTTTGTCGAAGAGCATCACCGTTCGGACTCGGATCTGTTGAACGAGGATCCTCATGATGACTGTCAACCGCCGAACGCTCCTTCCCTTCTTGACGCCAATACATGCGCCAACTGTCTCCGCCGCGCTTGCACCGCATCCCATTCGGGCCAATAGGGCTCTACTCTTTTTTCCGGCTACCACGCCTTACCGAAGGAGGTCGTACCTAAAGTTGCAGTGAACGTTCGAACATCAGGAGGAGGATCTGATCATGGCTTTGCATACACCCGTCACTGATCGCATTCTCGGAGCAGTCCAACGCGCGCATGGGTGCGATCTGGATATGTTGACGAAGAGTCTCTCCGACCTGTCGTGGGGCCAGGTCTTTCTTGAAGTCGATCGGCTAAGCCGGGACGGACAAGTACTGGTGACGCTCGACACCAGAGGTCGCTACATGATCCAGCTGCCGGATCACAGCAGAGTACCCGAGACTCACTATGTCCGGTCCTGATTAACAAAAGGGGGTTGAAGAGACCGCACTCGAAAGACAGACAACCCATTCTGTACGTCTGTTCGCATCGGCCGCCGTGGCTGCCTATGGCTCCCCCCAAGCTTGCCAAGTTCTATCTCCACGCGGGTAGCTTGTTGGTTTCCCACTGCGCGTGTCCAACGAGGGCCTTCGGAGGCCGCGCGTTGCGCGAGCACAGGAGACCAACAGGCGGCCCTCCTTCTCTTCTATTCGAACAACTTCCTCACCCCCGCCTTAATCTGATCCAACCCCTGGCGCAAGTCGGTTTCAAGCACATCGGCCTTGGCCTGCACCACCACGCGCTTAGCATTGAGCTGATCCTTGAACAACACCAGCTTGGCAAGTAGCTCCTCCTTCTTCCACTCCAACGTGTCTTGCTGCTTAGCTTTCTCGCTCTCAAACCGGTCCTTGATTGCCTCAAACTCGGCTTCGAGCCTGCTTGTCCGGCCCACGAGATCCTCCCAGATCTTGCCTGACTCGAACCCGGCCCCTTTCAGTTTCTGTTCCGCAATGAATTCGAACTCGTTTAGGGCCTTGAGAATCTTCGCCCTCTGCTCCTCGAACGTGTCGCGGGCGTCTGCCTTGCCCAGGGCCAACTGCACTTGAAGATGTTCGAGCGTGGCCTGCACCTCAGTCTTTGCCTGCGCTGCCATCTCCTTCGACTTTTGCACGTCGGCCTGGACTTGATTGAGCAGATCACGAAGTTGTTGCTTGCGCTGTTCCAGCCGTTCCATCGCTTGATCTTTCGTCTGGGTCAGGTGTGCCTCCAACGCCAGCGCCTGGTGCTCCAAGGCATCCAACTTCTTGTCGAACGACGCTCTGAATTCCTTGATTCGCGACATGGTGCCCTCCTCTATGTGAGATGGAACATACCCCCCTGCTCTGCCTAGCATGGCATTACATCATCGTCGGATGGAAAAGAGAAGCCCAAAGAGCGGCGTGGTCTATTCTCAAATACACGAGCCGAGAGACCACGTCTTGTGGCGTTTCAGGACAGATGACGCATGGCCATTGCTCCATAATGCCACGAGCACGGATCCAGCGCTTCTCGATCCTCTGCTGCACGTTTCGCTCACTCCGCTGCTCTCCATGTACTTGTGTGACCATCCCCGCGAAGCATTCATGGCATTTCCTTTGCTCACTTGAGCGATTATACTAACCACGCTTATAGGCGTATTCTCTCTTTCAGCGAGGGAGGTGGCCATGCCGATCCTGAAACGACTCCAGAGTTATCTCGACGCCAACAAGATTCCCTTTGAAATGGTCAGCCATCCAAAAGCCTATACGGCGCACGATGTGGCGCAGACGCTGGATGTGTCAGGAGACCTCGTCGCGAAAGTCGTCGTGGTCAAGGCCGACCGGTACTTTGTGATGACGGTGCTCCCCTCAACATGGCGCGTAGACATGAAACGATTACAGGATGTATTGGAAGCCCACGACGTGCGCCTAGCGACAGAAACCGAGTGTGCGAATCTGTTCCCCGATTGCCAAGTGGGAACGATGCCACCGTTCGGCAATCTCTACGGCGTGGAAGTGTATGTGGATCAGCTCCTGACGGAAGACGAGTCCATCGTGTTTGAAGCCGGAACGTACGTCGGCGCGATGAAGCTACGGTACAAGGACTTTGCAGACCTCGTTCGACCGAAAGTCGCCGCGTTTCATCATGAGCCGTCGAAGGTCGAGAGCTCGTAGCCGGGACAGAGGGACAAGAGTCTCAACTCCCGCAAGCGATCATGTTACTAGCCCGCATTCGCAGGGAGCATGTCGGGCCTGTCGAAGACCAGCGGCCTCCGAACCCCGATTGACAGCTTGCTACGAAGAAGTGCATGTTCTGACGCGTGAGGGCGGCGCCTGGCGCATTCGCGGGAATGCCGGTGACACGCCACGGGTCTTGCCGTTCGGCACGGCGCCCCACCCGTTATTCTGAATGGGAGGCGGCAATGCGAATCGTAGTCGGCGTGGATTGGTCGGACGAAGCCTTTGCCGCCGTGGAACAGGTCGGGTTACTCTATCGGCCGGATGATGTCGTGCTCGTACATGGCGTGGATCTTGGCATGCTCCAGTCTCCCATCGTGGCCGGAGCAGTCAATCTGCAAGGATACGACGAATTCCGCCAGGCCTTGATCGATGCCGGCCACCAGGCCGTTGAGCGCTGCCGCACCCTGCTGCCGGCTGAGACTCCCTCCATCCGAACGATGTGCGAAGTCCAACACCCAACCGCCTTCATTCTCGACAGCGCCGCTGCGGTCAAGGCCGACCTCATCGCAATGGGCACGCACGATCACAGCCGGTTGTCAGAAATGTTTGCCGGCAGCATTTCGTACCGAGTTCTGCTCCATGCGACGGTGCCGACCTTGATCGTGAAAGGGAAAGCTCGACCCGTCGCGCGCGTCCTCATCGCGGTGGAAAGCCGAGAGGATACGATCCATCTGCATAGGTGGCTGACATCGCACCCCTTCAAACATCCCGTCGCAGTCACCATCCTCTCGGTCGTCCCCTCGCTCGAGATGGTCAATGAGCGTTTGATGGAGGGACTCAAAAGCTGGTCCGAGGAAAGTACTCGGCATGCTGAACAGGTCGTGAACGACTCGGCCCAGACGTTGGCCGGCCCGCATTTCACCGTGTCTACCATGGTTCGTACGGGCGATCCCACGACTGTTGTGTGTGAAGTGGGCAATAGCCACGACCTCATCGTGGTCGGCTCCCATGGGCGGAAGAGGCTCGATCGTTTCTTACTGGGCAGCGTGTCGCACGGGATCGTGCATCGGGCCGGCTGCTCCGTGCTCGTGATCCGGTAACCTGTCTGGTTCATTTGGTCTGTTTGGTTTTTTTGGTTGAACAAAACTAACCAGACAGACAAAATCAAACAGATAGCAGAATTCAAGGGGCTAGGCCCCTTATCCTATTCTGCAAAGTCTAGAAACGATCCCTCATACCGCATTTCACTTAGGCCGCGCGCCGCTTTGTCGTGCGACTGCTCGCACGAGAGCTTGATGCACGGAGCCGGCTACCGGCTGCTTGGGCATGTAACTTCAGCCCCAGCGCTCCTACCACCTTGAGGATCGTGTCGAAGTCGGGACTCCGCTCACCAGAGAGCGCTTTATACAAGCTTTCGCGAGATAGCCCAGCCTGCTTGGCAACCTGGGCCATGCCCTTGGCTCTGGCGATATCGCCCAGCGCCTTGGCAATAAAGGCAGCATCGCCTTCGGCCTCCTCCAGGCACGCCTCCAAATACGCAGCCATTTCTTCTGGCGTGCGAAGGTGCTCTGCAACATCGTACCGAGTGGTTATGGTTTTGCTCATACTGCGCTCCTACAGATTGCGCGCGAGACGCAAGGCGGTCTTGATATCGGTGGTCTGTGTGCGTTTGTCACCACCGGCTAGCAAAACCACCACTCGGTCGTGGTCCTGCGCATAGAATGCGGTAATCGTCTGCTGTTCACTCATGATGTCTCCATATTCAAGCAAAGAGCCTATGGCATATAGCTGATAGCCTACGGTTTCTGGCGTGATCACGACATGCGACAACTTTGTACAGCTCAATGATGCTTATGTTGAAGGTCATGATCATGACCTTCAGCCGATTTCTTTCCCGCCCTGACAGTCTTTGGCTTCAGCGGGGTAAATTTGGTGCCATACGCATCCTGTTCCGGCAACTTGACGAATACCACAATCACGGTTTCCGGTGTGATGTGAAATTCACCGTTCCCCTTAAACATATTCTGTGGTGATGCCCCCAGCGTGACCGTTATTTTGCCTCCAGCCTTATCCTGTTGGATAATTGCCTTCCCCTCTCCCCCATCGGTATGAATCTCTTGCCATGCGTGATCGGTCACATGCAGTACCAGCTCTCCGTCTTTGGCGATAAGCTCCAGATGATAAGGGCCTGCCGCGCGAACTTGGCCCCCATGTGGAGGCACCATCGCATCCAAAGATTCATTTGTATGTGCCCAAACGGGTTGTAATATCATCAGGGAGATAGCAAGTACGGCAGCAACCATCGATACCTTCATTGTTTCTCCTCACCATACGAATTGGAATGACCGGAAAACTTTCGTTGCATCTTACCCCAGATTATTCACAGACATCGCCGCGAAATGGCAGCGTGTGGCGCGACAAGCGCGAAGAGCGAGACTCGCGGGACGTGTCAGGCGGTCTGAAGACTGAAGTGTTCGGAGCTTCGAACTTCGCGTCTCGCTTTTCCCGCCAATCCCACCCGTCTCGCTTGAGTCAGGCATCGGAGATTGAAGCAGATGCGCGCATAAGTAATGCGGGTTAGGGGCAGCCCACACTTTCACAACCCCTCTTGCCACCCATGCCGCCACCCGGTCCCATCATAAACCCCATGCCCTCTCCACGTCCCATCATGCCAGGCCCATGCTCACCGCCGAAGTTGCGGATGTACTGGATGAGGGCCCAGATCTCTCCGTCCGTCAGTTGGTCTCCAAATCCAACCATGCTGCTACCGGCCGATCCGTTCTTGATCACCCAGAAGATTTCGCCTTCCGTACGGTGACGCCAGAATTCATGGTGCTGGAAATTGCGAGGCGAGGGATTCAGTTGGGCAGCCAACGGCCCATTACCGTCTCCGTCTTGTCCATGACAGTTGAAGCAGCCACCCTTGCCGTTATAGAGCGCTTTGCCCTGCTCGGCGGTCTCCGGAGACTGCGGCAAGGGACTCGTGAATGCGCGCGCTTCGGCCAGTTTGTCAGCCGGCACCACCTGCTGCATCATGTGGCGTTCAGCGGCCCCGGCAGGAATGGCAAGAAAAACCACGACGACCAGCAACGGGAACATGCTCAACCTCATCACCTTCCTCCATGAATCGGCGCTTGGGGAGAGTCTAACCAGAAGCGCATATTGTGTCGAGCGCTGGACGCGAGTACTGGTGCCTTCATCCTCTTCGTACAGCCGCATCATAGCCATCCATTACGCCAAGACCGTGCCACTAAGAGTGACAATTAGCCTATCTGCCACACGGGATTAGCCGTCAGACTCAGATTGCCCTGGAGCTAAAAGCGGACCCAGTGATTGTTGCAGGATGCCACAGAAGACTGGCGGGGGCGAGAGGAGCGAGACGGGCGAGACAGGAAGTTCTGAGTGCTGAGTTCTAAGTTCTGAGTGAGAGGCGGACAGAGAAGGACGGGATGGGCAAGGGTGCCAAGTTTCCGGAACTCAGAACCGCGGGGGGCACGATCCGAAGTTCGAAAGCTCTAGGCGCTTCAAACTTCGGACCGCACATTTCCCACCTATCTGGCCAGACGAGCGTTTACTCTTTCACGATCACGCCGCACGCGATACGGGGGCCGCCTGGCGCATCTTTTGTCGCCGGGTCCGGCAGATACTTATCGTCGAACTCATGGATGATGAATGCGCTTCCGTCTTTATCGAACAAGGTGTTGAGCCCCTCAGACAGAGTCACCCGGCTCGTGATTGTATACAGCGACCCATTCCGATCGTCGTTCACGGAAAGGTTCTGGAGATCGCCGAGATGGTAGGGATGGTTCGCTAACCCGGATGTCACGTTCGCCTCCGGATTAATTGCTGCATCCACATTCCCATCATAGTGCCCCTTGGCTGCTGCGAACGGTTCGCAATTGCCGACTTCGTGAATATGAATCGCGTGGCGTCCCGGCTTCAACTTGCTATCCGGCGTGCCGGTGAGCTTCAACTTGATCGTGACGCGCCCTTCATATTTCTCGTAGAGATTCGCCTCTCCCGTAATGCCGGGGCCAGCGATAATCGCCTTCGCGTACACAGGTTTTTCGACCTTGCCCGTGTAATAAGACGAGCAGCCGGCGAGCGGCACGAGAGCCGCCGCCACAATCGCAGTTCCCACAAGTATCCGATTCATGCAGCCTCCTTGGTTATTCGATACACAGACGACTCGACCGGCCTTATTTCAGTCAAGCGGCCATCCTAGCAGATTGCTAAAATTTTCCGCCAGCGGCTTTTGTTCATTTGGTCTGTCTGGGCTGCAACGATAGGCGACCCCATCCTCGATATTTTCATTCTCTCCCGCCAGCGGAAACGCCGGGCCATTTGTCGCGTCTAAACAGGTAGAAACCACCTTCTCGCTCAAAGGATGCCATGCTTCAATCACAAAGCCTGTGTTTTTTCGTATGTCGTGTTGCCCGTGTAGGGCTTTCACTCGCCTTCTTCCTGATGCTGGGTCTCACAGTCCTATCCTCAATGACCTTCGCAACCGACAGGACCAGTCCGCAGATTGACCCACAGCTCCAGCGCCCTCTGGACATTCCATTGGAACGACTGGAGCGCCTGCTCCGGACACCGACCGACTCCATAAAACCGATCGACCTGAATACGGCGTCGGCTGAGCAGCTCATTACATTGCCCGGCATGAGCGCAACACTGGCCCAACAGATTATCGAGGGCCGGCCCTATCACAGCAAGACAGATCTGGCACAGAAGCATATTCTGTCGGACACCGCGTACGACCAGATCAAACACCTCATCGCCATCGAATGAGAATCGGATACTGGTGAATTGCCGAAACAGCATTTCCTAGGTGGACAACCAGCTCTTATGGCTCACGTGTCGAAGCGCCGATAAGCTGAGGAAGGTCGTACTGGAGCATATCGCCGATGCGGTCGATGTCCACGTCCGCCGGCGGGTAACTCTTGAGCAGACGCGAATCGAGCGCATAGTGTCCCTGCCGCGGGAACACGGTGGTCACCCGCGCGCCCCAGACTTTCTTGACCGCCGTGAGGATTTTGAGCTTGTCGTCGACTAACACATAGTGATCGCCCGGATACCGCCGCTCGACATCGTCGAGTTCTTGCTCTTTATGAATGTAGACTAGAACATTGCCCTCTACAGCTTCGAAGAGGCCAGATCGTTCAATTTTTCTCGGTTGGAACACTACATCCCCATCCGACAAAATGACCGCCTTGCCCCATTGCTTCACATGCTCCACCGCATCGAGCGCGTTCGGGAACACTCGATTCGCAAATGGATAGTTCACTAGAAAGTGAGAGACCGTCAATACTTGTGGATCGCGTGGATGTTCGACCCGAAAACGCTGGAGCGCCCCCAAGTAGTCGGCGTAGCCGAGTTCCATTCTTAACCGCTCGAAGATCGCCCAGTAGTTCTCCTGCCGTTCATGCCCCACCGTCTGTTCAAGATGGTGCTTGAGATCGTCCGTCACCCGATCGTTGTCGAGGAGGGTGTTGTCGACATCGAAGAGAAAGACCACATGTGGCAATGTCATTCGATCCTCCGCGCCGGGTCATGGGGAACCCTGAACCTTGTGCTGATGATGGTCTCGCATTCATACTAGGAGCCTGTCCAACATTGGCCATTCTACTGTGGCGAAGGCAATGCCGGATAGGCTCCTAAGCCATTTCTTATTCTTGGTGTTCGACCGTCATGCAGCACAGCCGCCACAGCGCTGAATTCACAGGCCGAGTCCGGAAATACTTACACGCCTTCGGCTATATCCTCATCGCAATACTCATGGGTACAGTGTTTTTGCGCACTGCAACGGCGGCGGCGAATGACGTGCCGGATCGGATTGAGCGCATTGCCGCGCTCGCAAACGGCGCTCTCATGCTGACAGTTGCCGAAGGCCTCTTTACCATGGGCACCGCCCGCGCAAGCCACGAACCCTTCAGCTTCGATCTCCAGTACGACGACACGGAGCAGCCACAGCGCCGCGTCTGGCTCCATCAGTTTGAAATCGATCGGGATGAAGTGAGCCTGGGAGAATACTTGCTGTGGCTGCGGCAACAACAACGCCACCTCCCCGAGGAAGTGCGGAAACTGATCGATCATGTCACGACGATCCATGCCATGCAGCCCGAGACATTGGCACGCTGGCCGGCACTCTATGTCACCTGGTCTGAGGCCTCGGACTTTTGTCACGCACGCGATAAGCGGCTCCCGACGGAAGCCGAGTGGGAAAAAGCCGCTCGGGGGGACAGCGGCAATCTCTTTCCTTGGGGACAGAAACCTCCTACACCTGCGCTGGCGATGTTCGGGCAATATCACGCCCACGAGATTCCCATCGTAGCCTCTGTCGATAGTGGCAAGGAAGGCCGCAGCCCCTATGGCCTGCATCATATGGCGGGGAACGCGGCTGAGTGGGTCGAAGACTGGTTGGGGATCGACTACTATGCGACCATGCCGGATCGCAACCCCCACGGACCTGCCAGCGGCCGATACAAGGTGGTGCGCGGAGGATCGTGGAAGAGTGCGGCGACGTTGCTGCGAACGGCCACCAGAGGCGGGGCCTCGCCGAATCAGCGCGCCGCGACTATCGGGTTTCGCTGCGCGCGATCCTCGTAATAGTGGGAGTTGACTGTACCCTATGAAAACTCAAATGGTTTGGACTTGCCTACTGATTGCGATGGCGATGGTGATGAGCCTTGACGTGACGACCCAGGCCTCCCTTGCCGCTGCGTCAGGGAATGAAGAACGGGCATGGAAAGTCTATACGAATGCCCGCTTCGGCTTCTCCGTCCGTTATCCCGAAAACTGGCGTCTTGGAAATCCGATATCGGATGGGGTCGGCGTGACGCTCTACCCTCCTATCGACAACAGCCTCGTCGCACTATCCGGCCACATGAATGTCTTGGAGGGCAAGAGTCAGGATGGACGGCAGATACTCGATGAGTTTGCTGTGGCCCATCGCCGCATTATCACGGAACTCTACGGCAAGAAAACGATCACGGTGAAGTGGCGGCAGGATCAGGACATGTCGCTGGCCGGATTCCCCGCGAAACGATTGACATTCACGTACTCGGATGCCACGCACGGAGACATGATCGAACACCACATCTTTTCACTTGGACGCAACGAGGGTCGTGGCATACGAATCAAAGCGCCTCTCTCGGCAGAAGAACGAGTGCTCCCGACGGTCACCAGAATGCTGGAGACCTATCAGCCAGGACGAGATCAGAACGCGGTCAGCCCTCTGATGCCCAAACCAGACCAACCCTAACAGGATGCAGGAAATGTCCTCCAGCTCAAGAACGTGAAAGGTAAGACGTAAAATGTGAAACGTACGACTGCT
>JANNXZ010000362.1:0-8346 GCA_031409835.1 Nitrospirota bacterium | reverse complement strand
AATAATCTGTTTTGCCGAAACTATTCTGAGAAATCAGTTTCAACCCGAAAGTCGCCCAGGCCCTGGCGTCCTGGATCGGCAACACGCGAGCGACCGCGGGAATTTGGCGGACGTACTCCAGCGCGACGACAAAATCGACCTGCGTCAGTTCAAACCCAATCTCCAACCAAGCCCCTAGCCGATCCGGCGAGATAACCGTCACCACTTCCGGCGACACACGGAGAAATTCCAGCGCAACATTCGCATCCCGCTCGGCCAACTCCAAAGCAGTTTTCAGGACCATCGACCGGACTGATGATTCCTCGATCAAACCCAAAACCAGTGGGCTCTCCTTGAAATACTTCAGCCCCATCGCACCGGAGGATTCGGCCAACGCAATCCCCAGATCCAGCCAGACCACCGCATCACCAAGCCGGCCCCGCTGTTGCAAATCGGGAAACGACTCGATCGCGGCGCAAGCTACTTTTTGGGAGACCGCAGCCAATTCATCGAGCAACAACAAGACACCTTCCACCTGATTCGATTTTTCGGTAGCCTCGGCAAGACGAGAGACCAGATGCTGGGCCGTAGCAGGCCCCAGCTCTTCCGCCAATTTGGCAATCAATTGCTTGTGGGTATCCGACATCTCCGTCCTCGATCCAATCCTGCGAAATTTACTGGAAGTGTTGGATTGTAAAGGACGCCCTAGCGCTTGTAAACTGTACCCCTGCGGCGCAGGCCCCTCCTCTAACCCTCGCCCAGTGCCTTTTGCCAAAGGAGTTGCGATGGCCGAACCCAAGCAAGAGAGTCTCGACAAGATGTGGAAATATGTGAAGGGATTCGCGGAGAAGAGCGGAACCGCGATGCATCCCATGCCCGCAGTCACCGAAGCCGTGGTCAAAGGCCTCGCGATGCACATGGATGAGCTGGGCAAACCCCTCTGCCCCTGCAACTTCTACAAGGATAAAGCCGCAGAGGCAAAACTCCGCCGCTGGATGTGCGCCTGCGACGAGATGCAGATCTACAAATACTGCCACTGCCTATTATTTGTCCGGGAAGACGGCCTGCCGATCACGGAATATCTCCCGGAAGGTCATGAGGGACGGGAGGTCTACGGCGTCGTCACAGACCCAACCCCCGACAAAGGCCGCGCGCTCAAACACAAGGCAACTGCGACACCGAAACCCTTGGGCGACACACCAGAGTCGTCCTCACCTACATCGTAATTGCCATGCCACTGCGCAACCGACTTCTGTGCGCCGCAGTCATCCTACTCCTGTTTGGAATCCTCTGGTCCAACAAGGTACGGGCTACCGAGCCTGGCAATGTGTCTCCCGCCAAGACAGCGCAATCGCCAGTCTTTAACGAAAAAGACTTATTCGCCTACAAACAAAAGGGACGAAGCACTCTAGCCGGACAGGCATTTCTAGTATCGCCATCTGGAAAGGCCATCACCCAAGCCGGCGCTCCAGTCCATCTCATCCCCATCACTCCCTACACACGTTATTGGTTCGACCACAACGTCCGAACCACATCCTGTTCAGCAACAGAAACTCCTGCCTCTCCTGAAAGCATCACACCAGCGCCGCGCACTCCAACCGACTGCCCGCACGAGGCACTGACCAGGCTCCAGACAGAAAAACGCCTAACGCCCTATCTCCGGACAACCAGAGCCAACCCCACAGGACATTTCTGGTTCACCAAAATTCCCGCCGGGCGTTACTACCTCGTCAGCCTGATTGAGGGGGGAACGGGAGGCCACAAAGATGAACAGCTATCAGGCCTAGCTTGGCTGACCATCGAACTCGACGCGAATGAAAAACTCACAAATCTCGTGGTGACCGACTGCAAAGCCAGCCTCTGCTGAAGCTGCCTTCTAAAAAACCTCTCTTTGAATCGAATGGGGCGCAGGTCGATTTCCCGAGTGATTTGAATTACCCTGTCGCGTGCTCAAAAACAAATGGTTGTGAATCCATGTTGATTTTCTGAATTTGCAAGACCTCACACATCTAATTATTCTTCATGACTCATAATCTCAAGGGAAAAACATTGCGGACTCTTTTTGCTCTGCTGACAGCGCTCATCCTTCTTAATAACGCGTGCACGATCGGGAATTATAGCTCCGCTGAGCCAGCGAGACAGCCTCTGGTCGAAACCCATGACAAGATAGAGTTTCTATCCTTCTCCTATATCCCAGAATCTCGCGAAAAACTGGAGAACAATCCTCGAACTCTCCCATTGGAAAGCCAGCTGATTAAAGATCTCCTCGAGCACCATTCTCGGTTCATCAAAGTAATAGTTACCTCAAATTCTCCCGCTATCGGTACGCACGTAAACGTTTATCAAACGATTGGTCCATTTTCGTCACCGTGGTGCACAGTAAATAGTTGGAGCTTGGGTCTCATTCCCTGCTATTTCGAGGGCATTGCCTATGAGACTCACTTCGATGTGTTAGTGAACAACACTCTAAAGCAGAGTTATCGCTATCCCATCCGCCGAAAGGCGGTCAATTGGATCGGGCTGCTGCCATTTTTCTTGATAAACATCTGGACTGATCAGTACAAGGAAGCTTTCTCTGGCAATACCGATCAGTTTATTTCAGACGCGAAACGAGATGGATTTCTGTAGGTAAGATTGTAGTGCCCTGCTGCGCGCGTCGAACGAGGCCCTTCCTTGCATTCCCGCTTCTCCCCCTGCCACCGTCTCAGGTCTCGCAGCCAGGGTAATCCCGACTGCGGCCGTCGAACGAGCACCTTCTGAGCGTGCGCGTTCCGGGAGCAAAGGGATACCCTGGCTGTGAGACCTCCCCCTCACTGCCACCCCGACACGTCATACCCCTTCTCAAGTAAACACCGCACCACCGCATCGCCGTATGGAGGATCCGGATCAAGCGGTCTATAGGCGCCGCCCACTGAACCGATGATGACGCCGAGCGCGCCTCCAACCGCTGCCCCAATTGTCACACCAGGCACTCCACCGATGAGTCCACTCGTTGCACCTACCGCAGCGCCACTAATCAGACCCAGCCCAGCTCCCGCTGCCACGTTGCCACTTCGACTTCCAGTGCCAGGCTTCAACCCAGCTGCCTCGGCCTTCTGCTGACACATAATCACTTCAAGCTTCGCCGCCTCCCGCCCCTGCAGCTGGAACTTCGCATTCGACCGCAACATCGGCTCCGGCCCTGCACAGGCCGCAAGACTGAGACACATCAACAGCACAACAACACTATGTCCCTTTACCAGTAATCGATTCATGCTTTTCATTTTTCCCGCCTAACAAGGCAGTGCCATCGGGGTAGTCGCCACTGCGCGCGTCGAGCGACCACCGTTTCATCGTGGGGGCTCCGCGAGCACAGCGACTGCCTCCATGGCCCTGCCACTGCTTGCCCTATTCTCACTCCCCCACCCACTCGTGACGGGTGGCGGGATGGGCGGATCAGCTTCTACTGCGCGCATCGACCGAGCACATTCTGATCGTGCGCGGTCTGCGAGCAAAGGAAGCTGGCTGCCCGTCTCGCCGTCACTGCCACCCCGTCACTTCATATCCCTTTTCTTGCAGACACCGACTCACAAAATTCGTGTAGGCCTGATTCGGTTGTGATGGACCAGCGAAGGCGTAGTACAATCCGGTCAATAATCCCCATACCGCCCCGGTCGCGGCCCCGATCATGGAGCCACGGCCTACTGCGCCTGAGATCGCTCCGCCGACCGCCCCAGCTGCCGCGCCGACTCCGCCACCCACTACGGTGCCGGTTGCGACACGACCGGCCTTCCCACTGCCCTCCTCAGCCCCTGCCGATTCTGCCAACTTTTTACAGTCTTCGATATCCTGCCTCGCTGCCTCTTTCCCTACCGACTGCATATGCGCATTGGGATACAGAACAGGACGAGCGCTGGAACAGGCGCTGAGGAGAAACATTCCACAGACAAGGTACGCGATAGAGCGCTTCATTCTGTCACCGGCTCTTTCTGCATGAGGCGGGCAATGACACGTTCTGCCGTCACTCCTCGTAGACGCACACGCTTATGCCGTCCACCGGTCCCGGATTCAATGCACACAGCAGCGAGAGGGAGAGACAACGTCCGCGCGAGAAACCGAATCAATGCATCGTTGGCTGCGCCATCGACCGGTGGGGCGGCCACACGAATCTTCAACGCATCGCCGTGAATGCCCACGCACTCTGTAGTAGAAGCTTTAGGCTGGATATGAACGGTCAGGATCGCTCCGTCTTTGGTGTCCTGCACAATCAGCGGATTCATCCGTGACAGGGATCAGAAAATGGCCTTCACCAATTCCAGAATGCTGCGCTGCATATCGGGATCGTCGGTGATCGGACGGGCAATCGCCACGTCGCAGGCTCGGTCGGTCGGCACACCTTGCCGAATGAGTGTCCCTGCATAGATCAGTAATCTGGTGCTGACGCCTTCTTCCAACCCATGATTCTTGAGGTTTCGCACCTTTCCACCGAGCTTCACCAAGCTGGCCGCAAGGTCTCGGCTGACCCCCGCTTCCCGCTCGACCACAGTAGTTTCGATGTCAGGCGCCGGATAGTCGAACTCAATCGCCATGAAGCGCTGCTTCGTACTTTGCTTCAAATCCTTGAGCACACTCTGGTATCCAGGATTATAGGAAATCACCAGGAGGAAGTCGTCGGCCGCTTCGAGAATCTGGCCTTTCTTTTCAATCGGCAGAAAGCGGCGATCGTCGCTCAAGGGATGGATGATAACCGTCGTGTCCTTCCGCGCCTCGACGATTTCGTCTAAATAGACGATCGCGCCATGCTTCACGCCGAGCGTCAGCGGCCCATCGACCCACACCGTCTCCTGGCCCTTAAGCAGATACCGCCCCACTAAATCGGAGGCGGTGAGATCTTCGTGGCAGGCCACCGTGATCAAGGGACGGCCAAGCTTGTAGGCCATATGCTGGATGAATCGGGTCTTGCCGCATCCGGTCGGCCCCTTGAGCATAACCGGCATCTTGCTGTTCGCGGCAATTGTGAACAAACCGATCTCGCCTCGAACCTCCGCGTAGAACGGCTCTCGCTCGATCCGATACTGTCCGATGTCGACTTCTCGTCCCTGATTTGTCATCTCACGCTCAACCGGTCAGTCGCATCCTTCATTTCACGTTTCACGTCTAACGTTTCACGCATCGTGCAGCCACGATAAACGGAACCACGGCTGAAGATCAAGCGGTTGGCAGGATGCTGAAACAGTCTGTCTGGTCTATTCGGTCTGTTCGGTCTATCTCGCTTGTCCTGTTAGTTTCATTCAACCAAACAGACGAGACCGACCGAGATCGTCTCAGACGTGCAGGTTACGCTGCTTTCACGCTGTCCAGCACTTCGCGCACCTTTTGCGCCAGCACGGGGGGTGAAAAGGGCTTCGGCAGAAACCCGATCTGACGATTTATGCCTCCTTGGTCAAACACCGGATGGTCCGGATACCCCGACATGTAGAGCACCTTAATCTCTGGCCGGACGGTCAGAATCTTTTCCGCAACTTCAGGCCCGCTCATCTGTGGCATCACCACATCTGTCAACAACAAATGGATAGGCCCCACGTATTTTGCGCTGGCGACGAGAGCTTCGATGCCATGACGCGCCTCCAGCACCGTATAGCCATGGAGCCGCAACGTCTCGTGCACGAGACCGCGAACCGCTGGCTCATCCTCGACCAAGAGGATCGTTTCTCTGCCACGTGCCGGATCGGCCACTTCGACCGCCCCAGTCGGCCCCGACACCTCTTGTTCGACCCGTGGGAAGTAGATCCGGAACGTCGTGCCACGATCAGGAGCACTTTCCACAAAAATGCTTCCTCCGCTCTGCTTGACGATGCCATAGACGGTCGAGAGTCCCAATCCCGTTCCTTTCCCTTTTTCCTTTGTCGTGAAGAACGGCTCGAATAGATGCGATCGGGTCTCAGCATCCATCCCATGGCCGTTATCACGAACCGCCAGCAACACATACGATCCCGGCGCCACCCCTACGGCGTCCAGGCTTGGCTCTTTTCCAATCGTCACATTTGTGGTTTCGATCGTCAGTCGCCCGCCCTTGGGCATCGCATCGCGCGCATTGACCACCAGGTTCATGATGATCTGCTCGACCTGTCCGGGATCTGCCTTGATGGCGCCGATCGACGCATCGAGTTCGGGGCTGAATTCGATGATATCTTCGCCAATAAGACGCCGCAGCATGCCGTCCATATTGGCAACAAGAGCATTGAGATCGAGGACTTTCGCCGCAATGAACTGACGGCGGCTGAACGCCAGCAATTGACGGGTCAGCCCGGAGGCCCGATCCGCCGCCTTCTTCACCTCCTCCATGTCTTTCCGCATATCATCGGTGGCTCCCAGGCGGCCCAGGAGCAACTCGCTGTACCCTCGAATCACCGTGAGGAGATTATTGAAATCGTGCGCCATGCCGCCGGCCAATCGCCCCACCGCCTCCATCTTCTGCGCCTGTCGTAATTGCGCCTCGGTTTCCTGTAACACCCTTTCCGTTCTAGCCCGCTCGCCAAATTGGCCGATCTTGAGACCGATGTCTTCCACCATCCTCAATAACTCATCATCGGGCTGCCGTACTTGACGGCTGAAGAATTCGATGACACCCTCGACCTCATTTCCTACTACAATAGGAAATCCAACGGCCCCGTGAAACCCAACTTGTCGAGCCAGCGCTCCACGATTGAAGCTCGCATCCGTCGTGACGTCCGCCACCCAAGCCGACTTGCCGCTGCTCCAAATACGTCCGGGCAAATCTTCGCCGCGTGTCAACACGCGTTGCCAGATGTCCAGGGTAAATGGATCGGCCTGCACGGACGGCGCCTTCCACTGATCGAAACAGCGCAGCACCCCAGTCGCTGTATCCGCCAGCCAGAACAGGCCCAGATCCCATTCCAAACTCTCCCCAATGGCCTGAATAATTTTTGGAACCGCCTCTTCCAGGGTCGCCGCCTCAGCGAGGATCCGGGTCACTGCATACTGAGAGACGAGACGCCGTTCAGCCCGGCGGCGGTCGGTGATGTCCCTGATAAAGGCGCTGAAGATATACGCATCCCCTATTTTTGCCGGTGACACTGCCAGCTCAACGGGTAGCTCCTGTCCGTCCTTGTGTTGGGCGACAATTTCAATCCGGCGGCCCAAGATTGCTCCCGCCCCTGTCCGAAGAAATTCGCGGAGGCCATGTTCATGCGCCTGACGATCTCGCTCGGGAATGATGGTTTCAGCAAGAGCTCGTCCCAGCGCGTCCTCGCGGGACCATCCAAAAATCGCCGTGGCCTGCGCATTCCAATCAGTCACCATCCCCGTCGAATCGATAGTGATCACCCCGTCAAGCGCGGTATCGACGATGGCCCTGTTTCGTTCCTGGCTCTGGAGCAATGCGGCTTCAGCGGCTTTTGCCCAGGCACTTTCCTGTTGCGCCTGTCGATGCTCTGCGCGCAATCGTGTCGTGGCCCAGAACAACAGCCCCAGCATGGGAACCCAGACCACCCCACCAATGATTCCAACTTTCCATAAGAAGGCATGAATAGGCGCCAGGATGTCCTGTCGATCCATTCGCACCAAGACCGACCAGCCCAGTCCAGCAAATTCTCCAAAGCCCTTGGTCTGCGCGTAGCCGGTCACCACCTGGACGTGCCGTTGCAGGTGCTCTTCCTCGGTAAACCCCGGCACACCGGTCTCGCTCAACAGCGCCGAAGGGAGTTTCAGCTCTTTGAGATTGATGGCCCCTTTGTGCTGCAGATCCGAGTCGACAAACGCACTGCCCTGCTTCGTCAACATTTGGTACTCGATTCGCTCCCCCGCTTCTGCTCCTGGTCGAGACTCAAGTGAGCGAATAGTTCTGGTGGTGACTTCCTCCAAAAATGGGATCCCCACCTGCAGAGTCGCGACACCCAGGAACATGCCTTGCGAGTCGAGAATCGGGGCCGTAAACGCGATGGTATCGACACTACTCTCCCCGGTATCCTGTACCGCGACGTCGGCAATGTCGAGTCGTCGCGTCGCACGCGCAGCGATAAACGATGTGTCACGGCTATAGTCACGCCCTACCAGGGAGGGTTCTGTCGCCGCCACGACCGTACCCTGAACGTCCATGACCGCTAACGATATGTAGACCGGGGCATATGTCGTCTTCATCCACTTCAGATATTCGGAAAGATATTTCGGATCGGAGGTGTGCAACGAAACAGCACGGGCCATCATGAGGGCGTCGCCTTGGCGTTCGAACAGCATCCGGTCGAGTTTCTCGGCCACTTCCGCCGCGGCCAGCGTGAGTTCTCCTCCTGTCGCCTCCACGAGGCGAGATTCGACAAACCGAATCAGACCGATACCGACGAGAACCGCAAATAGGGTCATGGCGATCAG
>JANNXZ010000361.1:0-1998 GCA_031409835.1 Nitrospirota bacterium | reverse complement strand
ATGTGTGCTTGCGTGACTGCCCCACCCTTAATCCAGTATCCCCGAATATCCGGTTTCGATTTCTCCATAAGAGAGATCAGCAGATAGGCGGGGATGGGCAGGTTGATCTTTGGCCAGATTTCTTCGTAGTCGGTAGCGATTTTGATATCGGTGATGGAGGGGCGCGCCGGGTCGTGGGGATGGGAGTGGTAGACCACTTGCAGATCGAGCCCTTTGCTCCGAATATCCTTCTTCGCAACAGAGAAGTCCTGCATATCCATCACGAAGGCGATCTCGGCTCGTTCAGCTGGCGACAGTCGCTCCAAATGCGCAACCTTGGCCGGATCAAAGGACGACAGTTTCTCTGCTCCTTCGAGCGCTACGATATTTTTGATCCGATAGACATGGGTGACGGCTCCGTTGGTTCCGGCCAGGAGCCCGCAGCACTCGTAGGGATCAAGTTCCCTAGCGTGGGCCACCATATCGTCGAGAATCGATTGAGGGATGATGAGATCTGTCACGGCTAGATGGTGCAAGAGACGGTATAGTCGCTCTTCAAATTGGTAATCGTTGGGTTGGGTCCGCAGAGCGGGCAGGCCGGATCTTTGGGTCGACGGACTTTTCTGAATTTCATCTCCAAGGCGTCATAGATCAGCAGGCGATCGGCCAGGGTTTCGCCGATGCCGAGAATTTCCTTGATCGCTTCCGAGGCTTGAAGAATCCCCATGGTTCCAGCAAGGGCGCCTAAGACACCGGCTTCTTGGCAATTCGGAACGAGTCCAGCCGGCGGTGGTTCCGGGTAGAGGCAGCGGTAGCAGGGATAGCCCGCATGGGGCTTGATCGTCGTGAGTTGGCCTTCGAAGCGGAACATGCTGGCAGAAATGAGCGTTTTCTTAGCGAAGAAGCAGGCGTCGTTTACGAGAAAACGCGTCGCAAAGTTGTCGGATCCGTCCAGCACCATGTCGAACTCGGATATCAGTGGAAGAATATTGTCGCTGTCGACGTTCTGGTGGTAGGTCTTGATCGTAATCTCCGGGTTGATCGCCGACAGGGTCTTCCGGCCTGACTCCACTTTCGGCATACCGACCGTAGCAGTGGAGTGCAGGATTTGCCGCTGCAGGTTAGAAAGATCGACAACATCGCCGTCGACGAGACCGATGGTGCCGACACCGGCGGCAGCAAGATAGAGTCCGGCAGGCGAGCCGAGCCCCCCGGCGCCGATGAGCAAGACTTTCGCCTTGGTCAGCTTCATCTGGCCCTTGCCACCGACGTCGCTCAGAATAATCTGGCGGCTGTACCGTTGAATCTGTTGCTCAGTCAGTTCCATAAATTCCGTGATCAGTGATGTGTGATGCGTGACGAGTTAGGATCCAAGATTGGGTAGAGCCTTCTTTGAGAGTACCCATCACTCATCACACGTCACTTTTCACTTCCCCTACTCCACCACATTCAATTCAATCGGGTCGACGACGACGCCTTTCTTGCGAAGGCCCGCGATCGCCCGTTCGATTTCCGTACTGTCCCCGGTCAGCTCGAGATCCATCCATCCGGTGGTTTCACGCACGTCGGCGCGCCGGACGTTCGTGACGACCTTGAATTCGTGACCAATCTGATAGATGACCGGTTCTTTGATCTTGTCTTCTGGAAACTGAATATGCACTTTCACATTCGGCATGATGTGCCTCCTGCAATGGCGGGCACGATCGAGACTTCGTCACCATCTTTGAGCGAGGTCTCTTTGCCCTTGAGGAACCGAATATCTTCCTCGTTGACATAAATATTCACGAACCGGCGAAGCTCACCCGTGTCGTCGCAGAGGCGATCCTTAATCCCAGGGTGGGAGGCGTTCAAGGTGTCGATCATTTCGACGATCGTGCCGGCCTGTGCGTCGACCTCTCCCTGTCCCTTCGTCAGAGGACGGAGCGGGGTTGGAATGCGAACCTTAATCATGCGTCACCACTCCCATGTTTCCCTACCTTAAAGGTTTGTTCAAAGCTGACAAGACTCGGCTGAATGCGG
>JANNXZ010000360.1:0-2173 GCA_031409835.1 Nitrospirota bacterium | reverse complement strand
CTTCGAGAGGAGTTCCGTCATCACCTCGAAACGTTTTACGCCCAGCTCAAGCTGGCGCCGCCCTATGAGAGCGTCGAGAGGGCCATTCGTTCCCTCACAACCTCAATTCACGCGTTGCCACCGCCAGAGCGCGCGCGTCTGGCCACCGACGCGACTGCGCGATGGCAGTACTTTCGCCAGGCCTTTGAATCGTCCGGGCTCAGCAAGAAACATCGCGGCATTATTGCGGGCCTCGCCCGCAATCGGTCCAGCCTAAACCTCCCCGCCGAGTACGATCAGTTCTTGAATTTATATCTCCCCTAATTTTGTTCATTTGGTTTGTCTCGTTTATTTGGTTGAGCCAGACTAACCGAATACACCAGATGAACCAGATAAACAAAACAAACCAAATAG
This sequence comes from Nitrospirota bacterium, assembly GCA_031409835.1. Classification (GTDB taxonomy): domain Bacteria; phylum Nitrospirota; class Nitrospiria; order Nitrospirales; family Nitrospiraceae; genus Palsa-1315. The sequence continues at coordinate 1,780 of JANNXZ010000360.1, read as the reverse complement.
ACCAGTTTTGTCTCAGGACGGCAATCTTGTTCCCTCAATCACCTCCCGGAGTTCTTGATACACCACCGTAAGCCGGGCATTCTCTAGCCGATACGCAAATACGACCGTAATGGCTCCTGAGAGTAAAAAAACAACTCCCAATCCTATAATCCCGACCGCCAACACTACTCCACCGGATGCCGTCATTTCTCCCTCGATGAATAACGAGATCACGGCCCCTACCGTACCCACAGCCACCACGGCAAACCAGATACCGGTGAGAAGAGCCGAGGACCAGGGGGTGAGCTTTCTGCAGAGCACCGCGAGCGCGTCGCCTTCCGTAGATAGGGAGATCAACCCTTTCAATGGCCACAGGGTTCGGAAGCCTAGGGCGAATAGCCGATATTTTTGACGAATCACAATCTGGTTCAGATCCCGGTACAACCGGGCGGTGCCATGCGGCAATGTCAAGAAACCGCCGGCATCGAACCGGTCGGCCAGCTGCGTCATGGTCGTATGTGTAAATCGATCGTGCGTGCGGACAATTCCGCATCCGTACCGGCTCGCATCCGGCGTGAGACGCATGAAGTAAAACCAGTCTCCAAGAATGAGGCCGAGACACAACGCACCGGCAAAGAGGCCAGCGAAGATCATGCTGGTACCTATCCCATAGGGGCCGTAGGTGAATCAAGGGACGGGACCGAGATAATCTGTTGACTCGTTGCAGTGAGTTGGCTAGAGTACCTCGACGTGCTGTTCAGGCGGGTCTCCTCGCTCCACTCAGGTGCTCCGCCGCACAAATTTTCCAAACTCTGTAGTTGCGGCAGTCGGCTCATCCCTCGCGTGTCGAGGATCGGAAGTCGCCTTTAATGTGGAGTCGGAGGTGATATGGATTTAGCGAAGATCGAGCGCGTCTATACGTCGTACGCCAAGATCTACGATTGGGTTTTCGGGAAAGTGTTTCACGAAGGGCGCCAGTCGATCATTCAGAACTTGAACGTCCAGCCTCATGAAAAAATCCTCGAAGTGGGAGTCGGAACCGGCTTGGCCTTGCCGATGTATCCTCGCCATTGCCAGATCGTCGGTATCGACTTTTCCGAGGGCATGCTGGATCAAGCGAAGCAGAAAGCGGCAGAACACCAGATGGACCACGTGCAATTGCACCGAATGGATGCCGGCGAGATGGAATTCAAAGACGATAGTTTCGACACCGTCGTCGCAGCCTACGTTGTGACCGCTGTCCCCGACTACCGCAAGGTGGTCAGCGAAATGATCCGTGTCTGCCGACCCGGCGGTCGGATCATCATGCTGAATCACTTCGCTAACGACAACAAGGTCATCGCCGCCGTGGAGAGAGTGCTGTCCCCTCTCACGAAGCACTTAGGGTGGCGCACGGACCTGGCACTCCAGACCGTGCTGGACGGAACGCCGCTGCACGTCTCCCGGAAGCAGAATGTGAATCCGTTGCGGCTCTGGGCCTTGGTGGAATGTGTGAACAAAAAGAACGTGAACGGCAAGACACACATCAACGGCGTGAAAAACGGCAACGGCACCGCAGCCTACGCACATATCAATGGTGCCCGTCTGTCGGAGCAGGCCAGCGGACAAGCGCTGGGCTAGTCTGGTTTGTCTGGTCTATTCGGTCTGTCTCGTCTGTTTGGTCGAGCGAAACTAACCGGACAGACCAGACGCGCTTCCGTCTACTACACATCAGCTCCGCGGTGCTGTTCGAATGACTTCCAGTTCTGCCATTCCCCGCCTGGAATAATCGTATTGCCCACCAAGCACTGGCCGGAGAACC
>JANNXZ010000359.1:0-3053 GCA_031409835.1 Nitrospirota bacterium | reverse complement strand
CCGCGATTCGCGCGTCAAAGAGCGGAAAAAGTACGGACAGAAGGGTGCAAGAAAGCGGTTCCAGTACTCAAAACGATAAACATCGGAGCCACAGTCAGAAAAAGGGAAGGCTCCACGCCTTCCCTTTTTTTGTGCCCGTGGTACACATGGCAGGTGAGACAGATGAAAAAGGTACGCGTCGCCATTGCAGGGGCCAGTGGATATGCCGGAGCGGAGCTCGTTCGCCTGGCTGCCCTCCACCCGCACTTCGATCTTCACGCTGTCACGTCTGAGAAGTCCGCCGGGGTTCCCGTGGCAACAGTCTTTCCGAGTCTGGCCGGCCTTGTGCCTCTCTCGTTTCAAGCGCTCTCACCCGAAGCCTTAGCGGAACAGACGGACGCAGTCTTCTTGGCCCTTCCCCATACCAAATCATTGGATCCGGTCTCTGCCTGCCTCAAAACCGGCAAACTGGTGGTGGACCTCAGCGCCGACTATCGGCTTACGGATCCTGCCATCTATGAACAATGGTATAAAACGCCGCACACCTATCCGGGACTGCTGAAGGACGCAGTCTACGGACTTCCCGAATTGCATCGTGCCGCCATTGCCAAGGCGAGACTCGTCGCGTCACCCGGCTGTTACCCAACAGCAGCGGTTCTACAATTGGCCCCGCTGTTCGCACAGAATCTCGTGCAGCCTCACACCGTCATCATCGATGCGAAGTCCGGCGTGTCTGGGGCTGGGCGAAGTCCGGCTCTCCCCTACCATTTCCCTGAAGCCCATGAATCCTTGGAGCCCTATAAAATCGGGGGGCACCGACACATTCCTGAAATTGAACAAGAACTCGGAAGATTGCTTCAACGAGCCTCTCAACCATCGAACACGGTGGAGACACAGCCGATCGTGACATTCACCCCGCACCTCGTCCCGATGAATCGAGGTATCTTGAGCACCGCCTACTGCAAACTGAAGAGTCCGATGTCACTGCCGGACCTGCGCGCGTTGTATCGAGACTTTTATAAAGGTGAGCGGTTCGTCAGGTTCCAGGAAGAGACCATTCCAAATCCGCGCTACATCAAGGGCTCCAACTATTGCGATATCGGCGTCTACCTCGATCCCCGTTCAGGATCGGTCATTACGGTAGCCGCGCTGGATAATCTTGTGAAAGGCGCCGCAGGCCAAGCCATCCAAGCCATGAACCTCATGCTAGGACTCCCTGAAGAAACAGGTTTGACGGCACCAGCCGCCTACCCCTGATCCATACTGACCAGGACGTATCTCTCTCGATCATGGCCAAAAAATTAACAACCGCATCTCTGCGCAGCGGAATCACGGCACCCCAGGGGTTCCGCGCGGCCGGCATCCATTGCGGGATCAAGAAGTCAGGCTTGCTGGATCTTGCGCTCGTCGTCTCTGAACAGAGCGGTCCCATTGCCGGAGTCTTCACGAAAAATCAGGTGGTCGCGGCACCGGTCATTGTCGATCGCCTGCACTTACGCCAGGGAATCGGGCGGGCCATTCTCGTCAATAGCGGTAACGCCAACGCCTGTACTGGCGCCAAAGGATTAGCCGCCGCAAAAAAATCCGCCTCAGCGGCTGCGCAACACTTGCGTGTCCCCTCACAACAAGTATTCATCGGGTCAACCGGCGTGATCGGTCGCGCATTACCGGTTGATCGAATCATCAAAGGCATGCCGAAGCTGATTGCACAGCTTAGCAACCATGGAGGCCCGGATGCTGCGCGGGCAATCATGACAACCGACCTACGCCCGAAGTCCATTGCCCTTCAGGACACCATCGGTGGTCGCTTGATGACCATCGGCGGAATGGCCAAGGGATCTGGGATGATCCATCCCAACATGGCCACGATGCTAGCCTATTTCACCACGGACGCGGCAATCACGAAGAGCGCCCTCCAACGGGCTCTCAGCCTGGCGGCCAACGAGTCATTCAACTGCATCTCAGTCGATGGAGACACGAGTACCAACGATACGGTCCTCTGCTTGGCGAACGGTATGGCTGGGAACCGCACGATCAAAGAAGGCACCCCCGCCTTTCAGCGATTCCTGCTGCTCCTGACGGACGCCTGCCAAGCCCTCGCGCTGGCAATTTGTCGCGATGGGGAAGGTGTCACGAAGGTGGTGAACATTGAGGTGGCTGGAGCAATCACAGTGGCACAGGCACGGCAGGTAGCTCAAACCATTGCGACTTCGAACCTGGTTAAGACCGCTCTGTTCGGTGAGGATGCCAATTGGGGTCGTGTGATGGCGGCGATCGGGCGAGCCGGGGTTCCGATTACTCCCTCAAAGCTAAGCCTGTCGTTTGGCGGGGTGCCGATGGTAGAAAAAGGAATGGGCCTCGGACTCGCTGCTGAAGCCCGCATCGCAAAGGTCTTTCGCCAGAAAGAATTCACGATCACGGTGGGGTTAGGGCAAGGCCGCCATCAGGCCCATATCTGGACGACTGATCTATCGTTCGACTATATCCGCATCAACGCAAGCTACCGCTCGTAAGCTACGCTAATGCTTCCAGAGTCATACTCAAAACACAAGCGGTGTCGGTGCAGGGCCAAGCAAGGAATGGGATGGGCTCGTAAGCTCCCCTGAAAAGTAGGCAGTCCACAAGGAGAATCTTCTGGCACAATAGCCACCATTGATCCTCCCCCGATTTTACAGATACCTCCATAAGGGGGAGAATGGTGAAATCGGAAGAGGATCAGAATAGCATCTTTAAGCAAGCTGGCTGGAAGAAGGGAGCAAACTAACATGCGTTACGCCATTGTGATTGAGAAGGCCCCTTCAAACTACGCGGCGTATGTTCCGGGTTTTCCGGGGTGCATTGCCACCGGCGCCACCGTGGCAGAAACCGAATCCCTCATCCGAGAAGCCATCGAGTTTCATATCGAAGGTCTCAAGTCAGATGGCCTTCCAATCCCCCTACCCAGCAGCCAAGTCGAATACGTTGACGTCCCCGCGTGAGGTCGCTGTAACTCTTCACCCTCGGCTATATACCATCGGCTCTTCTATTCTTGGACGCAGTGGGCGGCCGGCTGGCGGAGGCGACTGTCCAGGCTG
>JANNXZ010000358.1:0-1991 GCA_031409835.1 Nitrospirota bacterium | reverse complement strand
AAGGCCGGTCCCTGTTGATCGCTCATGCTGGATACTGAATTCCTGACTATTTTAGGACTTGGGTTAGTGCTGGGGCTTCGCCATGCCTTGGACACGGACCATTTAGCTGCCGTATCCACGGTGCTGGCGCAACGGCCTTCGCTCCGCGCCTCCGGCATGATTGGATTCAGCTGGGGGCTTGGGCATACCGTTGTGTTGCTGCTGGCCGGGGCCGCGGTGTTAGTGCTTCGTATCTCGATTCCTGAACCTTTCGCGTTGGCGGCTGAGTTCGGGGTCGGCGTCATGCTCGTATTTCTCGGCGGGATACTCGCGGTGCGGTTGGTCCGAGAACGCTGGCATGTGCATACGCACGACCATGATGGCGAACGGCATGTGCACCTGCATAGTCATGCGCTGGCCGAAAATCATGGGCATATACACTGGTGGCGTGATTCCATTCGACCGTTCTGTATCGGCATGGCCCATGGTCTGGCCGGGTCGGCGGCACTGTTGTTGATTGTGTTGTCGTCTGCGCGATCGGTGTCGGAGGGGTTGCTGTATATCGCCGTATTCGGGTTTGGCTCGATCCTGGGGATGATGCTGGTCGGGATGGTCGTGAGCCTTCCAGTCTTGTGGTCGCTGAACCTCGGGCGGCCTGTCTTTCTCGCAGTCCAGGGGCTGGCGAGTCTTGGGAGCGTGGCCGTCGGACTGACGATGATGTTCCACATCGCCTTCGGCGGCCAGCTATTCTGACGTTCCACCGTCATCGTCATCGAGGGGAAATCTACGTGCGTGATTAGGGCGGCTATGGTATTCTGCCGCTCGCAGCAAGCGAGATAGGCTGAGGTCAAGGTTGAGCGAAGATCGGACTCTCTTTATCTCAACCTTAACCTGAGCCTCAACCTCAACCTTCTTCGTGCTGGGGGCTAGGAGGAATGCAGAATGGCCTGGTTTAAAAAACAGAAGACGACCGAGCCTGAACCTCCAAAGCGGTCCAAGATTTCTGAGGGGATGTGGCTCAAGTGCAACCACTGCCGGGAAATCGTCTATCGCAAAGAAGTCGAGCGAAATAATAAGGTCTGCCCAAAGTGCGACTATCACTTCCCCATTTCTGTCATGGAGCGCATTGGGCTCTTGGTCGATCTCGGGACATTCAAAGAGTGGGATACGGAGATCGGTCCCCAGGATCCGCTGAATTTTCACGATACGAAGTCGTACAAGGATCGTGTGAAGGCGCACCAGGGGAAGACCGGCCGTAAAGATGCCATGATGACCGGCGAAGGGATGATGAACGGCCGGCGTGTGGTGTTCTGCGTATTCGACTTCAGTTTTATGGGTGGCAGCATGGGGTCGGTCGTCGGAGAAAAGATCTGCCGGGCGATCGATCGCGCGTTGGAGGCCAGGTTGCCGGTTATTTTAGTCACGACCTCCGGAGGAGCCAGGATGCAGGAGGGGATTCTCTCCTTGATGCAGATGGCCAAGACTTCTGCTGCTGTCGCCAAGCTGGGCGAGGCCAAACTCCCGTTTATTTGTCTGTTGGCCGACCCCACATTCGGGGGTGTCACCGCCAGCGTCGCCATGCTGGGGGATGTGATTCTGGCCGAACCGAAAGCGCTGATCGGTTTTGCCGGCCCCCGCGTGATTGAGCAGACGATTAAACAGCAGCTGCCGGATCAGTTCCAGCGAGCAGAATTTCTGTTGGAGCATGGCATGATCGATATGATTGTGGAGCGCAAACAGCTGAAAGAAACCCTAAGCACCCTCGTCGCGCATTTTTGAGTCCGGACCTTTCATGAAGAATTCTGGCTAGCCTCCTTCCTGCCTGGTTACACCATGACCTATTCCTCTGCCGTAGCCTATTTGTATCGCCTGCAAAAGCATGGCATCAAACTGGGTCTTACGACGATGACGGCGTTGATGGCGCGCCTCGGCATGCCGCAGACCCGGTACCGTGCATTGCACATCGCCGGCACGAATGGAAAGGGCTCCACCGCAGCCATGGCCGCCGCGAT
>JANNXZ010000357.1:0-3882 GCA_031409835.1 Nitrospirota bacterium | reverse complement strand
CTGATGCTTGAAAGCAATCTGAATCCAGGGAAGCAGACCTGGCAGCAGGGAAAAGCGCTGGCCCACGGCGTCTCCATCACCGATGCCTGTCTCGGCTGGGACGAGACAGAAGTCTTGCTCACCGAACTGGCCAACATGATCGTGACCAAGCCCGCCTAAAACGGTTGTTTGGTTCATTTGGTTTGTTTTGTTTATTTGGTTGAATCAAACTAACCAGATGAACCAAACAAACCAAATGAACCAAATAGACCCGCATGTTGATCGACACCCATACACATCTCGATGACGCCCGCTACAACGACGACCGGGAGGCGATGATTGCCCGCGCCCGGGAAGCCGGTGTCGAAGCCTTCGTCACCATCGGCTGCGATCTGGCAACCAGCCAGGCGGCGGTCGCGCTAGCGGAGCAACGCCCGTTTATCTATGCCTCCATCGGTGTCCATCCGCATGAAGTGAAGCATATCCTCGACAGCTGGTACGACGATTTCCGCCGGCTGGCACAGAACAAAAAAGTGGTCGCCTACGGGGAGATCGGCCTCGACTACCACTACAATCATTCATCGCCGAAGGAACAGCGCGAGCGATTCCGCGAGCAAATCCAGCTCGCGCGCGAGCTGCAACTCCCGGTGATCATTCACACCCGAGAGGCCCAAGACGATACGATTGCAATATTGAAAGAAGAACGCGCGTCAGAAATCGGTGGGGTCTTTCACTGCTTCTCAGGGGATGCGTGGCTGGCAAAGGATGCGCTGGACTTAGGGTTTTATCTTTCGTTTTCGGGGATTCTCACGTTTCAGAGCGCAGCGATGCTCCGAGACATCGCCAAGACCGCTCCGTTAGATCGCCTTCTGATCGAAACCGACTGCCCGTATCTGACACCCATCCCTCATCGAGGCAGACGAAACGAACCGGCCTACGTGTCCTTCGTCGCGCAAAAACTGGCGGAGCTTCACGCCGATGCACCGGGCATGTCGGTCGAGTCCATCGGACGCATCACGACCGAGAACGCGAAACGCCTGTTCAAAATCGCTTGAGCTGCCGGTTGCGCTGCCGCAGCGCCTTGGGTAACTTTCGCGGATTCCCGCGCTTCTCCGGACCTCGCTTCGGGCGAAGATCCTCCCCTGTATCCAGTTCCTTGTGGAGAGCGGCTCGGCTCGAGATCGACGGCCCCTGCAGTTTCCCAATAAACTCCTGGGCCTTCATGACGAAGGCCCCCTGCGCCGTCGCAACGTTGATGATCTCACGATCGGAACTCACCACCGCGCAGGCGGATCCGAACTCAGCAGCCAGACGTTGAATCACCTGATCGGCCTTTTCTCCCCGTCGAGAAAAGATAATTTCCAGACCGAGCCGATGCTCCCGCTGTTCCGTGCCCCATCCTTGTTGCCATCCGTCAAACACCACCGTGATCGCATGGGATTTTCGTTGACGATACGCCGCCAGATCGCGCAGGAACGACTCTCGTGCCGCCTCGGAATGCAAGCTCGTCCCTGCGCCAATCCGACCCGTCAGCGCCAAGAGATTATACCCATCGACGATCAGGTGCAGTGCCATAATCCGTGAACCTACTGCTCACACCGCTTTCTGTCAATCGGTTCGGTCACCCCTCCACTTGACAACGGGACACGCATCTGAGAAAAAACTCTATATCCCATCACATGCCGTGAATACCCATGCGATCAGCCCTGTGGCGCATTCTAACCCTCACCTTCCTGGTCGGACTCTTCGGCCTCTCCGGGCATGCCCTCATTCCGTTTCACACCGGTCAGGCATGTGCGGCAACGGGTACCGCCCATCAGGAGCCTCCCACCAAGCCCAAACGGTCTCGTACCTCACCTATACGCATGGTCCCCACTCCGCTCGGCCTGACGACGATTCAAAACCTCCGAACGGCTAGCTCGCCGGGATTGACGAGGCTCGTGCTCGATCTCGACACGAAGGTCCGTCCCAGCAAACATCCCCAACTCCAGGCCGAGGGGGTGACCATCGAGATTCCCAACACCACCTTGAGCCAAGCCGCCAAGACGAAACTTACTGCTGATAGGATTGCCAAGCTGTTTATCATTACCCAGTCATCTGAACGATCTGTACATGTTTCTCTCCTAACTGGCTCATTTACAAGCTATAAATGGCTCACGCTGGCGAACCCTCCACGACTTGTCATTGATGTCGTACATCCCCAAGGGCCCCTGACAGCTTCGCCTATTGAATCAACCCCAGACCTCGGGCTTCCACTCCCCACCCCTACCCCTCCGCAACCTGCTCAGCCGCGAACCAAATCCTTTAAGACCATCGTGATCGATCCTGGGCACGGCGGGAAAGATCCTGGGGCACGTGGGCAACGCGGGACGGAAGAAAAAGACATTACGCTGAAAGTCGCGTTGAAACTACGTGACCTCTTGAGCCAGCAGCCGGGAGTCCGCGTCCTCATGACCCGTGAGCGGGACCAGTTCGTCGAGTTGGAAGACCGGGCGAAGTTTGCCAATGGACAGGAAGCGGATCTTTTCGTGTCGATCCATGTCAACTCTCACCCACAACGCTCCGTGAAGGGGATTGAAGTCTACCATTTCGGAGAGGCCAAGGATCAACGGGCGCTTGAAGTGGCGGCCCGTGAAAATGGAACCCCGCTCAACAGCACCGGCGTGGGATGGGAATATCTCGTCGCCGATCTCCTGACGGCAAAAAAGATCGAAGAGTCTCTTGAACTCGCCTGGACCGCGAAGGAAGCCATGGTGACCAACCTGAACGACCACTATGCCTTAGTGGACCATGGGGTGAAGACCGCGCCCTTCTATGTGCTCCGCTTCACGAGCATGCCCAGTATCCTGGCCGAAATCGCCTATATCTCGAACTCTGATGAAGAAGATCTGCTCCGAACCACCCGCTTCACCACACGCGTGGCAGAAGCCCTGATGGAAGGCCTCAAGTCCTTCCTCGCCTCTTCGAAGCTCGCCACGCGATGATCTCCGCACTGTTCAATCCCCTACGTCGATGCCCACGGTCAAGTTAGTCCTGGAATACGACGGGACCTGCTACGCCGGATGGCAGCGCCAACCCGATCATCTCACGATCCAAGAAGCCATCGAACAAGCCATCCGGCAAGTCAGCCAGGCCACGGTATCCGTCATCGGCGCCGGCCGCACGGACTCCGGCGTACATGCTCGCGGACAAGTGGCAAGCTTTCTCACAAACCTGGATTGGCCCGCCTCCAACTGGATGCGGGCGCTCAATGCCGTGCTGCCGAAAGACATTGCCGTTCGTTCCTCAGCCCTCATGGACGACCGCTTTCATGCTCAACACGATGCACAAGGCAAGCTCTACACCTATCGGATCCTTCATCGTCCGGCCCGTCCCACCATCGAGCGCGCGTTCGTCTGGCACATCTACAAACCGCTGAATGAAACTGCCATGCAACAAGCCGCTGCGACGCTGACCGGATCGCAGGACTTTTCCTCCTTCGAAGGAAGTCTCACAGACAACAAGAATCCCATCTGCCATCTCCAACGACTCGCGGTCATCCGCCATGACGACCAGATTTTCATTGAGGCCTACGCCGACAGGTTTCTGAAACACATGGTCCGCGCGATAGTGGGAACGGTGGTCGAAGTAGGACTGGGTAAACGGGCCCCCGACAGTCTGACAAAAGTCCTACAGGCACGGGATCGGTCTGCAGCAGGCCAAACCGCCCCTCCTCATGGACTCTGTCTCATGCGCGTGGATTACGATTAACAGACTGGTTTCTCTTGTTAATCTGGTTTGTTTCGTTGAGGGGAATGAACCAAACAAACCAGATCTACCCTTTCCTCCCGGCTCGCGTGAGTGAATCATCTGCGGCAACTGCGGAGTCACAGGTGAAATGGTTGGTTTATTAGTATTGCTATA
>JANNXZ010000356.1:0-5610 GCA_031409835.1 Nitrospirota bacterium | reverse complement strand
ACTCAAGACCGCAAAGAGGCAGATACGCTCCACCTGAGCCTGCGCTTCCTCCAGTGTCTCGCGAAGGGCCGCCTGCTCAGTGCTCTCGCCGATTTCCATGAAGCCTGCAGGAAAGGTCCAGAGACCAGCCTTGGGCTCGATTGCGCGCCGACAGAGGAGAATTTGGCCGTCCCACTCAGGAATACAGCCTGCGACGATCTTCGGATTATGGTAATGAATGGCCCGACAGGTATCGCAGACAAACCGCGGCAAGTTGTCGCCGGCAGGAACTTTCTTGGTAACTGAGGCGCCGCACGCGCTGCAATAGTTCATAGGATCGTGAAGCGTGATGAGTGACGAGCGAGGACCGGCCGGTCTGTCTTGTTTGTTTGGTTGAACCAGACAGACCAGATGAACCAGATCAACCCTCGCTCGTCTCGCCTGTCCCGCATATCTCGCGAAGCGTTATATGAGCATGGATAGCACAAAACTACGGTTCTTTGCACCCTGCCCGCGTGGGCTGGAGGGGATTCTGGAGCAGGAGCTCCACGACCTTGGCGTGCCTATGACCACGAAGACGGACGGAGGGATCGCCTTCCAGGCTCCCTGGTCCACGATGTACTGGGTCAATCTCAAGAGTCACATTGCCAGCCGTGTGCTCTGGGAAGTCGGACGGGCCCCCTATCGCTCGGAAGATGATGTGTACCGCACGGCCTATAGCCTGCCCTGGCCAGATTGGTTCATGCCCTCACAGACCATCAAGGTGAAAGTGAGCGCGCGCCGTTGTCCACTCACCAGCCTGGACTTCGTCACGCTGCGGATCAAAGACGCCGTCTGCGATAAGTTTATGTCGGTGCGCCATAGGCGTCCAAGTGTGGACACCCATCGCCCGAACATCCGGATTGACGCCTTTCTCGATGAATCAACGGTAACCTTCTATCTGGACACTTCCGGCGAACCGCTCTTCAAGCGGGGGCATCGTGTCCTGTCCGTCGAGGCGCCCTTGCGCGAAAACCTGGCGGCGGGATTACTACGGCTTGCTGGATGGACGCCCAACGACGTCCTGCTCGACCCCATGTGCGGCAGCGGAACGATTCCGCTCGAAGCCGCGCTGATGGCGCGCCGGATCGCGCCAGGACAGTCTCGGTCTTTTGCGTTTGAACGCCTGCTGATTCATGATGCCCAACGCTGGGGCCATCTGCGCGAAGCCTCTCTGATGAAACAACTCGCAGAGGTGCCGGCTGCCATCTATGCCTCAGACCAGGATCCTGCCGCGGTGAAGATCGCGCAGCGGACATTTCAGGGGGCGGGAGTCGCCGTCGATATTCGCCTGCGGCAGAGCGATGTGCTCGCCCTCGAAGCCCCAGCTGAGCAGGGTGTCCTGATGATCAATCCTCCCTACGGAGTCCGGCTCAGTAGGCCGGAGGAACTCGATGCCTTTTATCCTCAACTGGGCGATTGGTTGAAACAGCGATTCAGCGGATGGCGGGCTTATATCTTCACCGGCGATTTGCGGGTCCCCAAACTCATTGGCCTCGCGCCGTCAAAACGCATTCCCCTCTTCAATGGTCCGCTAGAGTGCCGCTTATATGAATTTCAGATGGTGTCTGGATCGATGCGCAAGACAATTTCTACACCTAAAAGCCCTGATTAGGCCAGGCGAAGGAGGCGCGTCCGGATGCGAGACCACAGTGCTGAGGCTGACCCTCGTTTCGCGTTTCACGCCTCACGTTTCACGGTTCTTGGGAGCGGGCTGGGCTCACCGAGGCCTGTTGGTTGACTGGTAGGGAACGCAACCTGATAGAGTGTTGTAAGAAAGCTGGTGGTCCATCGACTGCTGTCTTGTAATACTATCGGTATGAAGGAGGCTTCTCATGGCACAGAACATTACTATCGGGCCGATCGTAAAGATTGTGAAAACCGACGGCGAGTGGAAGACGCTCCTCGCACCGATGGCCTACGGGGTCCTACGGCATGAGAATACCGAACGCCCCTTCACCGACAATATGCATGACAATAAAAAAGCCGGCATCTACTACTGCGCAGGTTGTGACCTCCCGGCCTATTCGTCAGAGCACAAATTCGACAGTGGAACAGGCTGGCCCAGCTTCTGGCAGCCGATCGATCCTAGGGTCGTCGAGAGCACGACCGATTACAAACTGATTTTCCCAAGGACCGAAGTCCACTGCGCTCGCTGCGAGGGGCATCAAGGGCATATCTTTAAGGACGGTCCCAAGCCGACTGGCCTGCGCTACTGCATCAACGGCGCGGCACTGAAGTTTGTGGCGGCTTAGACTGCGTACAATCAGCCGAGCAAACCAGAATCCGCAAGATACACAGTCGGAGTGCAAGGCATGGCTCCTTACTCCAAATAGTTGGGCGTCTAGGAGATGTGAGTGAGTACGTTCGGTCGCCGCATCCGTCCATACGTGGAAAGTGAAATTCTTGCCGCCTATCAAGCTGAAGCACGCGGGCAACCAGATGTCGCCTTCTCACATCTTGAGCGTGCCCACATACTTGGACAAACATCAACGGTTGAACACGTTCGCGTGCATTGGCACATGTTCCTCTGGGGGATTCGTCAGCGTGACGTCCGAGAGTGTCTGGGTCAGCTGCTAAGAATCGTCGGCGCTGCCATCGGTACTGCTATTGGTCTAGTGCCTCAGGGAAACACCGGCGGCACAAACGTCACCCCGTTCAAGAGCATGCCGATTCCTCCTGAGCTTGCAGCGCTGATAGAAGAAGCGCGCACTTCGAGGAGATGATACTCAAGTAGCCCATCAGCGTCTGCCCAGCCACAGACCGAAAGGCACCTCCCGGAACCGAGTGATTCGTGCAGGATAGCTGAAAAAATAACTTGCAAAGAAAGAGCATGATAGCTACGATTCGCGCCATGAATATTCCCCTTCAGTTCAACGTCTTGAATCCTTCGATCCTTCACAGCTAATCATCAGAGACGACTGAAAACCTATCATGGGCAAAAACCACACGTCATGACAACCCAAACCAAAGGAGCCACAATGACGCCAGCCGTACCGAAACCCGAACTCCGACAGGCAGCCGGAGGTTCTTCTCTGTTACATAAGAGCTTTCTTGGAGCCTTGGCCATCAGCTCAGTGGCGATGCTGTCGCCCATGGTCACGACAGCGGCCGACTACAAGCTCGTGATTCCTTTCGGTCTAGAAGAAACCGCAGTAGTCATTCCTGCCGACAATCCTTTGACGGCTGAGAAGGTCGAGTTGGGCCGGATGTTGTTCTTTGACAAGCGACTGTCGCAGGACAACACCATCGCATGCGCGAGTTGCCACCTGGCAACAAATGCGTTTACGGACGGCAAACCGGTCTCCGCAGGCATCCGGGGCCAGAAGGGGGGGCGCAGCGCGCCGGCATCCTTCAACCGGGTGTTCAGCAGCGCTCAATTTTGGGACGGCCGGGCCGAAACATTGGAAGCCCAATCGGTCGGTCCGTTTACAAATCCGATCGAGCACGGCTTTGCCAACTACGATGTGATGATGGCGAAGATGATGAAGAACCAAGGCTATCGGAAACTCTTCAAGCAAGTCTTCGGCGATGACAACATCACGACGGAGAGGGTGGGCAAGGCCATCGCCAGCTTCCAGCGCACTGTCCTCTCCGGCAACAGCCCGGCAGACCGGTTCGATCAGGGACAGGAAGCAGGAGCAATCCCAGAAGCGGCTCAAAGAGGTCTCCTCCTGTTCCGGGATAAAGCACGCTGCACAAAGTGCCACTCCGGGTTCAACTTCACTGACGAAAAGTTTCATAACCTCGGCATTGGTTGGGACGACAACAAAGTGGATCTCGGTCGTTACATGGTGTCCAGCAACGCCGAGGAACTTGGAGCATTTAAAACTCCGACCCTGCGGGAGATCGCCAGAAGCGCCCCGTATATGCATGACGGTCGCTTCAAGACGCTTGAAGAAGTCGTGAATTTCTATAACAAGGGTGGCGTCAAGAATCCTCACCAGGATCCACTGGTCCTTCCGCTCGAACTGACGGACCAAGAAAAGAGTGATCTTGTTGCGTTTCTTCGCACTCTAAATGGGCAAGGATGGCAGCATGTCTCAGCACCGAAATCCTTTCCCAAATAGAGAAGAAACGGCACACGTGCTGCCCGTGGAAAACCATCGGCCCCGTTGATGCCCATACCCTCTCTCTGAACAAGAATATAAGACGCGACAAGGCTAGGGCCGGTCCCGACCACGACGGTCGGAACCGGCCCTGGTTGCATTTGACCGCATCCTCCAAGAAAGCATTGACCGATCTAGCCCGCATTATTCATGAACACTTCTGCGCAATCGCCGATGCCTGATTCAAATGAGAGGGGCGAGACTGGCGAGAAAAGCGCGACTAGGAAGAGCAGGTCTAACACGTCACGCGAGTCTGCTCTTCACGCTTGTCGCGCGCTGCTGCGGCATTTCGCGACGAACCATCATGAATAATGCGGGCTAGTGCTTTACCTTTCGGCGGGGGGACCAGGAAGGTGACGCCAGAAACCTCAGCCAGAAAACGTTCTTGAAGACTCTCCGGAAAATTGTAAGGGGGTCAGGTTGACCTGACCCCCTTACATACTACGAGACAAATCCCGCTGCTATGACGATTTACTTCCGGGGCAAGACCGAATCGTCACGTAATCTGGTTACCGGTATTATTCAGTAATTTTTACCAGCCATCCGTCGCTGACTTCACATTGAGCGATGCCTTTAGCATCAATGTTAATTTTTGCAAAGGTCCCTTTGACTGAGTCAGGAAGTTTGCCAGATACCTTATACCCACTTTGTTTTTGGATCACGGTGACCGGTATGGAGTGGCCTTTTACCGTCACCTTAATGCTCTTCGGAAAGGTTGATTCGGATGCATAAAATGAAAACTCCGAGCGTGGGGCCACTTCTGCATTATTGATGGGCTTGAATTCAGAAAAATTCACTTTTTTACAAATCCCTGTACCACTGCCACCAGCGCTGTTGTCACCGTAAGCCCAGACGTTGGCAGGGATAACCAACACCGCTGCTATCCACATTATATTTTGTAACTTCATCATTATGCCTCTTGTGTGGTTATTGAGTGAGTTGACCAATTATTGCTAAGCGATGACCGGGCTGCATTGTCGGCTATTTTTCGATAAAAAACAACCCCTGCGCGATTGAGACAAGCAATATTGTTCATCTTGCATATTCACACCGACCGCACATCCATTCTTCATGACGGTTCACTTCGAAATCGCATGGAAACCCGGCAAGGGACACGAGGCTAGGGCTACTAGGGGCAGAGGAAAGAGCCATGGTTCCCGACCCGAAAGTCTTCGCCCCCTGCCTCTGCCGGCACACTCGCAATTGCAGCAGGAGCACTCATGACTCATGCGAATTAGTCGGCTTGCCCCCTTCCACATGAGCATCTTGACAAGGGCCTGGCAAAGAGCTTATCACAGGCACCTGACAGGGCCTCTTGAGGCGGTTCGGGCTGCCCCTCAATGCAAAGTCCTATCACCTGGAAGAGAAGGATCATGCGAAAAACATTCGAGCAACTCTTCGAACAATTGAGCCATCACGCCCGAGATGTGTCATTTCAGGTGCAGTTTTGGGATGGAGTGAAAAAATCGTACGGCGCCGGCGA
>JANNXZ010000355.1:0-2289 GCA_031409835.1 Nitrospirota bacterium | reverse complement strand
CCGGTGAAATCGAATCCGCCGTGGGTTTCAATGAGCATGTTGAGGCTCATGAGCAGCCCGAATGCGTTCTGTTTGCGCGCGTCGTCGATCAGGGCTTCATGGATGATTACCGCGCCGCCGGACGGCAGGACATCGTAGGCCTTGCGAAGAAGCATCATCTTTTCGTCCAAGTTCCAGTCATGGAGAATGTGCCCCATGACGATCACATCGCACTTCGGCAATGGATCTTTGAAGAAATTCCCTGGGTGAAAGCGCACACGCTGTGCGACGCCTCGCGCCTTCGCATAGGCCTCGAATATCGGCTGCACCACCGGAAGATCCATCCCACCGCCCGTCAGATGCTTGTGCGCCAGAGCGATCTCGACCGCTGCGCCGCCTTGCGCGCAGCCGACATCCACAAACGTATGGTACTTTTTCCAGGGAAATTTTTTCGCAATGACCTGCGCCGGTCCGATGCTGAGACCGGTCATGGCTTTGAGAAAACCTTCGAGCCGTTGCGGATCGGCATACAAGGTGCCGAAGAAGTCCTCGCCGGTCTTGACCTCGTTCTGCGCCTGGCCTGTGCGGAGGCCTTCCGTCAGAGAACCCCAGAACTGATAGAGCCGCGCATTACACATTTCGAGTATGCCGCCGACATACGAAGCCTTGGCTCGGTCTAGAAACAGCGAAGCCTCTGTGGTATTGGCGTAGCGCGAGCCCGTTCGTTTGAGCATGCCAAGCGCAACCAGAGCGTCGAAAAAATCACGCGCGCTGCGGGGATGGAGCTGGAGCCGCTTGGTCAAGGCTGCCGCATCGAGCGGACCTTTTGCTAACTCGGTAAACAGACCCAATTCGATGGCGCTGAGCAGGGTTTTCGATCCCCAAAACCCCGTACCGAGTTGCATGATTTTCGCTGGAGTCAATCGACTTTTGGCCATTGAGTCACCCCTTTCTTATCTCTTATCCATTCTTTCCGCTCCCGATATCTCTCAAGTAATCGGCTTCTTCCTTGAGGTGCTGTCGGACTACGCGATGAGTGAGTCCATTCGCAGCTCGGTCCCGCCAGAAGCTGTCGAGTGCCGCATTGATTTCATCCGCATTGAGTCCATGTGAGTCCGCATCCCGTTTATATTCCAGGTAGGACACGATGGCGCCGGCTTCTTCTCTGGTGAAGACGGAAAGTTGGCAGCGCGCATGATCGTGCCAGGTCATCGCCCCGTACCGGCGTGGATTGACGAACGCCGATTTGCCGATCGTCTTCACATAGATCCGTTGCCCAGCGGGAAGCTTCACGACCGTATCGAAAAATCCATGTGTGAGGTGAAAGACCGGATCGGCGGTTTGTAGCAGCTCTTCGAGATCAGCGATCAGATACGCAGGCAGAAAATACCGAAAACCCCCTTCGGAGAAGAAACTCAGCGCATTGTAGTTCGTATCGAGAATCGTAGCATCCAGGTGCAACCAATCGGCAACACCGATGAACGGTGCGACCGACTCACCAGGCTCACAACCCTCGTGGCTTCCCTGTAAAAAGGCGTCACCGGGATGCTCGGTATCACGAAAGGCCTGCCGAATGTGCTCGATGACCTGCTGCTTGGTTTGCATTGCATCCTTCCCCTCGCGTTTCGCACGAGCAGGATGCTGAAAAAGTCGCTGGTCTCACCCGCGCCCTGAGTCTGCCAAGACAGCCACACCGTGGAAAAGTCGAGAAGAGACTGACCAGGCGAAAAGATGGCTGTTCACAAAAAGATGCTACCGGGAAAGCGTATCGCGGCTAAATCGCTGCGCTGCGCAGAGTGCCGAAGTTCTGGCGGCAACCGACAAGGTACAGCGCTCCTTCCTCATCTTCTCGCAACGGTTTCGTCCAACAGACTTCTACGAGACAGATCGCACGCTCGTGCGTCGAATGGCCGGTGTGAATTTCCAACAGCTGCCCTTTGGACGGAGCGATGCCGAGCAGGAGTCGCATTCCTGTTGGACTATCGTTTACCTCCGTGCCGTGTCCCTCTTCGAGGATCGCTCCATCGCGATCCACAGAGCGCATCAAGCCATAGGTGCAGGGACTAATCCTCGGACTCCGTATTTCCCGCCGACGTTCCGCCCGAACAGGCCTGGCACGCCGCTGTACGGTTTCAGGACGAGGACGTTCCGCAACCTGCACGCCAATTATCCGTAGCAGTGCCTTGCTGTACGACCGTATGTATTCAACGATCTGCTTCATTGAACTCTCAGCACCATCACGTAAACCTCTAGCTTCCTTATTACCGACACTCCACCACCCGAGTGTGTCATACGTTTTAATACATCGCC